>JAOACU010000351.1 GCA_026417715.1 Anaerolineae bacterium
GACTCGGGGCTTGACGGTGTGTGTGATTTCGTTTGGGTGAGTTGTCGCGTCTAGGCATTACGTTCCTCTGTCAGCGCGGTACGCGTGGAAATGCTATGACCACTATTTCTCCAATTCGTCCCAGCGTTTCAGAAAAGGAATGTCCAGACTCGCTTCAAACTGCTTCAACCACTCGCGGATATAGAGTTTGTCAAGGTGGGGATTTTTGATCAGGATGGTGCGCGCATCTTCCAAATCGCGCGGACGCCCCGCCACGATTTTGTGAATGATCAAGTCTTCGGGTGAGGCAAAACACACCTGAGCGGCACCGATCTTGACGCGGCGCACGCGTTCCATCGCTTGCCGCTCGTACGGCGAAAAGGAAAAAATAAAATCAATGCGAATGCCGCTGGCTGGATCGAGACAGGGCAACACCATTTTCTCGCGCACAAATTCCACAGGCGACTTGACGAGCACCTGCCATCCCCAAGTATGCACCATTTGCAGAATCTCGGACAGGCGCTCTGGACCTGCGGCTAACGTAATGTCAATGTCTTTGGTCAAGCGCGGCTCGCCATAGAGGAGCACGGCTTGTCCACCAATCACCATATACATAAGACCACGTTGTTCAAGACCGAGCGCGATCTTTTCCAATAGTTGCTGAAACATTGATCACCTTGGCGAGCCAAAGTTTCGTTTCCAGTCCCTCCAACGGATCGGCAAGTGGAAAAACGTGCAACGCGCGAGCATACTCGTACATTGCTTCGACCAGTTGCAAGTTCTGCCAAAAATCGGGCGATGCGCTGGCAACATAATCGCGTTCCCATTTTTCCCACGCCGCAGGATCTCGGATCATTGCTCGCCTCCCACAGCCCGCCATCCTTATAAACCCAGTTCCCGCAACACGGCGTCCAACTCGCGATCCACCGCCGCGCGCTCTTCCTCCGCTTCTGCCAACAACACCAACGCTTCTTCCAGTGGCACAATCTCTTCCTTGTTGTTCGTCGCGATGTACCGCGAGGGACTCAGGTTGTAATCGTTACGCATCGCCTCATCGGTGGTGATGATTTTGGATAGCCCTTCAACCTCGCGCCAATTCAAGTACACCTCGGCGAGACGCGCGACGCTTTCTTTCGTCAGATAATTTTTGGGACGCCCCTTGGCAAATTCCTTCGATCCGTTGACGAGGAGGATTTGTCCCGCGTGCGGGCGCCCACGAGAGTCGCCTCTACGCAATACGATGATAATTCCAGGCGCGGTGGTGTTGTAAAACAGATTTTCTGGGAGCAAGAACACCGCTTCGATGCAATCGCGCTCGACAAACGCCTTGCGAATATCACGCTCGCGATTCGATCCTTCGTTACCGCTTCCGCGCGAGACCGCGCCGGTGTCCAACACGACTGCCATCTTGCCGCCATCGGTCAACGAGGCAAACATGTGTTGAATCCACGCCCAATCGGCGGACGATGAAGGTGGAATACCGAATCGAAACCGATCGTACGGGTCCTTTTCGTACGTCGTCGTTGGGAATTTTTGATTCCACATCGGGTTGGCAGTGACTTTGCGGAAACGTTGCAGTGAGCCGTCGGCGTTGGTGAACGCGGGACGATTCATCGTATCGCCTAGACGAATGTCCGCGTCCATATCGTAGATGAACACATCCATCCGCGCAATCGCGAACGTGTTGGGATTGATTTCCTGGCCAAAGTATTTGGGGGGCGCGACCTTGCTCGATGTTCCGTACTTTTCGGCAAAGCGCAAATCGGCTTTGATGAGCAAGCGCGCGGTGCCACACGTGGGATCGTAGATGGTATCACCCGGTTCGGGATCGAGGATGAGCGCGAGCAAATCGGCAACTTCGGGTGGCGTCAAGAACTCGCCCGCGCTTTGTCCCTGTCCTTCCGCAAACTTGCGCAGGAGATATTCGTACGCCTGTCCGAAATCGTTACGCTCCACATCGCGCATTCCCAGCCGATGCCGCGAGAGGACTTGTACCAGTGTGCTCAACTGCTCGTCGCTCAAGATGCGTTGACCCGCTGCCGTTTCGTTGAAATCCTTGATGTCAATGACACCTTGCAAACGCGGATTCTCGCGCGCGACCGCGCGCACGGCATCGGTCAGATAATCACCCAGCCCGGTGGTCACGCGGCGAATATTGTCCCACCGCGCCGCCTTGGGGATGTAGAAACGCACGAGGTTGTGATCGGCGTCAACGAACTTGGCGGTTTCGCCCAACTCGTTCAACTCATCGTCGAATACGTCCGAGAGGCGTTTGAGAAAGAGCAAGGGCAGAATATAGTCCTTGAACTTGGGTGCATCAATCGCGCCGCGAATAACGCACGCGGCTTCCCATAGCCAGTTTTCCAGTTCGGAGAGTTGCAGGGGCTGGGCACTCATCTTTTCGTCTCCACGGCATACACGCGCAATTATACACACAGGAGAAGACAAAGGCAAGGTGTGGAGAGGGATACCAATGACACTCTCAGCATTACTTTTTGATCACTACCCGCTTCCGCTCATAGGTAGAAAACGGTAAAGGATGTTTTAGACCTGACAGGTCTTGGAGACCTGTCAGGTCTAGAAACCTCTTTCACAAGAGCGTTCGCTTCAATCTATGACTATGTTTTCCAAACCAGGCACAGGTTTGGGATATTCCATTTTCAATCCGTTCAAACATCTCACCAGAATTCGAGAGACGAGCAGATTGCGATACCACTTACGATTCGATGGGATGATGTACCAAGGTGCAAACTCGGTGCTCGTGGCGGTCAACGCGTCTTCGTAGGCACGCATATAATCGTCCCAACGCGCGCGTTCTTTCAAATCTGTGGGATTGAATTTCCATTGCTTTTCTTTGTCTGTCAGCCGCTCTTGCAAACGTTTTTTCTGCTCATCTTTGTCTATGTGCAGATAGAATTTGAGAATCGTCGTTCCCTCATTCGCAAGCAATCGCTCGAACGCATTGATGTCCTCATAGCGACGCTGACAGACGTCGGGCGAAATCCATCCATGCACGCGCACGATCAACACATCTTCATAGTGACTGCGGTTGAAGATGACGATTTCGCCGGCACCGGGGGTTTGCTTGTGCACGCGCCACAAAAAATCGTGCGCTAATTCTTCAGGGGTCGGCTGTTTGAAATTCGCCACGCGTACACCCTGCGGATT
>JAOACU010000352.1 GCA_026417715.1 Anaerolineae bacterium
ATGCAAACCCAAACCGACCGCCGCGTCCATCGCCGCCCCAAGCCCTGAGGCTTCATGCACATGCGGACGCGAAACGGGCATCCCAAATACATCCGCCGTGATTTGCAGCGCAGCGTTGCTCTGCGACCCACCGCCTGCCACACGCAACTCCGTAATCGGCGTATGGGTGCGCGCTTCGCAGCGCTCCTTTCCCTCCCGCAGGGCATAAGCCAGTCCCTCCAAAATCGCGCGGTAGACATGGGCGCGCGTGTGCACATCCCCAAAGCCGATAATCGCCCCCTTGGCCTCTGGACCGGGTTCACGCAACCCCGGCGACCAGTACGGTTGCAGAATCAAGCCATCGGCGCCAGGCGGCGCGGCGCGCACCAACTCATCGAACAACGTTTCGACTTCTACACCGCGCGCTTGGGCGATGTGTCGTTCGCGTTCGCCAAACTCGTTCTTGAACCACGTCACCATCCAATACCCGCGAAAGATTTGCACCTCCAGACTGTATGCGCCGGGCACAGCGGCAGGATACGGCGGAATGAGCGGAATGACTTCGATGTAACGCGTGTGTGTGGTGTTGATCGTCGCCGAACTACCATAACTGAGACAACCGATGTGCGGCTCTAGCGCGCCTGCGCCGAGCACTTCGGTCGCCTTGTCGGCTGCTGCTGCGATGAGCGGCGTTCCTGCGCGCACACCGATTGCACTCGCAGCGGTGGAGGAAATTTCTCCGAGCGGTGACGCGGGTGGCACAAGATCAACCAGCAAACTTTTGTCCATCGGTACGGCTTGCCATTTCCAATCCCACGCTTTTGCCCACGTCTGCGCCTTGTAATCGAATGGCACATAGCCCACCTGACATCCCACCGAATCCACGAATCTACCTGTGAGTCGAAACGTGAGATAGCCCGATAGGAACAGGTACTTGTGGGTTGCCTTCCAGACATCGGGCTGATGTGTGCGAATCCAATTGGCTTCGGCTTCGGCTTGCAGGTATGCGACCGTTGACGATGCGCCGATGAGTTTGAACGCAATGCCCCACAGTCCGCCCACAGGAGGCAAACCCTCGGTGCGACGCTTGTCTAACCAAATGATGGCAGGACGCAAGGGTTTGCCGTGCTTGTCCACGTTGATCACCGTGCTCCGTTGCGTGGTGAGCGCGACAGCCGCGATACTCGATGCGTCGGCGCCGTGCGCCCACAAGCCCTGACACGCGTTACATAAGGCATTCCAAAACACGTCGGGGTCTTGCTCTGCTAGTCCCGGCGCTGTCGAGTAATACGGTTCGATGGGAACGCGTTGCTTGGCGAGTAGATTGCCGCGCGGATCGAAGATGAGCGCGCGCACGCTTTGCGTACCACAATCGAGTGCGAGCAGATTCTCTGGCATAGATTTCCTCCTCACGAAACGACTATTGGAACGAATACGCGCGACGCCACAACTGCGTGTATGTTTGCACTTCGCGCTCCCAGCGCGCATCGTCCCACCCCAATTCTGCTTGCACGATGGCGCGCACGCGCGGCATCCATTCGAGTCCGCCGTTGGGCAACAACAAACCGATGCGCACGCGTCGCAAGAGCAAATCGTCGAGGTGCACCACACCTTCCGCGCGCGCGGCGTGACGTAGTTCTGCCCACAGGTACGGTGTGGACGCAATCGGTGTGAGTTCGGCGCGCACGTCCGCATCGAACAAACGCGTCGCGTCTGCGCCGTAACGCCCCAACAAGCGCAGACGTTGCGCCGCCGAAAGGCGCACATCGGTCAAGGCATCGAGCGTTTCGGGAACGGGATTCAACATCGGTCGGCGCGGATCGAATTCGATGTGTCCTAACTGTTTGCGCGCGGCGCGTAGCGCATCGCGCGCCATCAGCCGAAACGTCGTCAACTTGCCACCGCACACCGTCAACAATCCATCCTCTTCCCAAATCGCGTGCTCGCGCGATTCTTTCGACGGATCGGCTTTGCCGGTGTTGACGACGGGACGCACGCCGGAAAAAGTCGCCAGCACATCGTTTGCCGTCAACTCTTGCTGCGGAAAGACGTGTTGGAGCGCGGTCAACAGATAATCGAATTCGTCAGCACTGATGGCAGGATCGGTGTGCAATTCGCTTGGGTGATCCACGTCGGTTGTGCCAAAGATGACGACACCTTCCCAAGGTAGCGCAAACACGGGACGACCGTCGCGCGGATGCAGGAACGTGACCGCGCGCGTGAGGGGCAAGCGCGCCCAAGGTAAAACCAAGTGACTACCGCGCAACGGACGCAGACGCGGCGCGCGTTCCAACGCCACGCGCAACGCATCGCTCCACACACCTGTCGCGTTGATGACGAGACGCGCGCGCACTTCGATCTCGCGCATACTTTCGCCCGATGTGTCGCGCACCACCGCGCCGCACACTTGTCCTTGCTGTGTTTTGAGCAGATGCTCGACGCGCGCATAGTTGAGTGCGACACCACCTGCTTCCACCGCTTCGCGAATCAAACGCAAGACGAGACGCGCGTCATCGGTTTGCGCGTCAAAGTAGCGATAGCCGCCCGTGAGCGCGGGCGTGGTGAGCGGAGGACACAGTTCGCGCAAATCGAGCGTGTCGTAGGCGCGATGACTCCATTGCCGCGCCATCAAGTCGTACAAAATCAGCCCCGCACCAAAAACAAAGCGCGGCATCTTGTCACCGCGCAAACTAGCATACAAAAAACCGAGACGATTCACCAAGCCGCGTCCTTGTCGCACCAAGTACTCGCGCTCGCTGACCGATTCGAGGGTCAGTTTGAATTGCGCGTTTTTGAGATAGCGCATTCCGCCGTGCACGAGTTTCGACGAGCGGCTCGAAGTGCCCGACGCAAAATCGTGTGCTTCGACGAGCAAGACGCGCAAGCCCGCGTGTGTGGCTTGGCGCAAAATCCCCGCGCCCGTAATTCCACCACCGATGATGAGTATGTCCCACTCTTGGTCGAGTTGTGACCACACGCGCTCGCGCCAACCTTTGTCCCACATCACTCCGCCTCCATCTTCCGTCCGGTAGTGATCAAAAAGTAATGCCGAGAGTGTCATTCTGAGGCGCGTTTTTCGCGGTGCTGAGCGAAGCCGAAGCAAGAATCTCGCAAACCACTTTGCGAGA
>JAOACU010000353.1 GCA_026417715.1 Anaerolineae bacterium
GTGCTGGGCAATCTCATCACCGATTTGATTTACACGCGCATTGACCCGCGCGTGCGACTCGAGGCGCGATGAATCTGCCCATCGAGTATGCGCTTCCCTCGCGGCATTGGGTTGTGCGTTACGCGCGACAACCCGGCGCGCTCGTCGGACTGGGGCTGGGTATCGTCATCGTGCTGGTGGCGATTTTCGCTCCTGTGATTGCCTCGGCGAATCCCAAAGTGACTGTTGCGCCTGCCTTGCTTCCGCCATCGCCCGCGCACTGGTTTGGCACGGACGATTTGGGTCGCGACACGTTTGCAAATGTGATGCACGGCACGCGCGTAGCGTTGCTCGTCGGTTTCGTCACCGCGCTGACCTCAACGTTCATTGGCACGATGGTAGGACTGGTATCGGGATACATCGGTGGGTTCTGGGACGATGCGTTGATGCGCGTGACCGAGACGTTTCAGATGTTGCCGCGCTTTTTCCTCGCGCTGTTACTCATCTCGTTGTTCGGTAGCAACATCCTTTGGGTCGCGCTGATGCTGGGAATGACCTTCTGGCCCAGCACCGCGCGCGTGTTGCGCTCGCAGGTGTTGAGTCTGAAGAATCGTGAATTCGTGATCGCCGCACGCGCGGTCGGTGTTCCTGAAATCGCGATAATGTTTCGCCACGTGTTACCGAACGCGTTCGCGCCGGTGATCGTGAATGCGGCGCGCCAAATCGCGGGCGCGATGTTGACCGAAGCGGGCTTGAGTTTTCTCGGCTTGGGCGATCCGACGCTGGTCAGTTGGGGACAAATGCTCAACCACGCGCAACGGTTCATTCGGACGGCGTGGTGGTTGTTTGTGTTTCCGGGCGCGGCACTCGCGCTGACCGTGCTGACGACANCGTTGATTGCGGATGGTTTGATTGGCGCGTTGCGCCCGCAGAGTTACACCAACCACTGATGCTCTGGGAGTTTGAAATGACCCATCGCGAATTCTTCGATCAATCTGCCGCCCAGTGGGACGCGTGGGAAAACGAGGAGACGCGCGCGCGTCTGCGCGACATCATCACCGCATTGAACATCGCGCCTGAAGCCGATGTGTTGGATGTGGGTTGTGGCACCGGAATTCTCTTTCCACTTTTGCCCCAAGCCACCAACGACAAGGGTCATCTTGTCGGATTGGACATTTCGGGTGAGATGTTGGTGCGCGCGCAAAGCAAAGGGTATCGCGTGATGTGCGTGCAAGGTGACGCGCAAGACTTGCCACTTGTCGCGCAATCTTTCGATTGGATCATCTGCAACGCGGTGTTGCCACATTTCCCCGACAAGTTGCGCGCGCTACGCGAACTAGCGCGCGCGTTGCGCGAGGGTGGTACGCTCGTCATTTGTCACGCCAACAGTCGGCAGACGATCAACGAGATTCATCGTTCGGTAGGTGGCGTAATTGCCAACGATACGATTCCCGATGTGAATGAGATGCGCGCGTTGCTCGAACAAGCGCACCTCGCTCCACTCGAAATGCAAGACGCGCCTGATCGGTATGTGGTCGTGGCGCGCAAGATGACGAAGGACGAATGACGAAGGATTTTCGATTTTCGATTGGCGATTTGCGATTGGCAGTGCAATCGGCAATCAACAACTGGTCGTCCGTCGGCGGTCAGTGGTCGGCGGTCGCACAACGGAGGATAATCGTATGCTAGACATTCAAGGCACACAACGTTTTCACGGGCATATGTGCCCAGGACTTGCCATCGGGATTCGCGCGGCGGAAATCGCCTTGCGCGAAATCGGGCAACATTCGTCGGACGAAGACATCGTCGCTATCGTCGAAACCGATATGTGCGGTGTGGACGCGATTCAGTATCTCGTCGGATGCACATTCGGCAAGGGCAATCTGATTCACCTCGACTATGGCAAGAGCGCGTTCACGTTCATCCGCCGTTCGGATGGCAAGGCGATTCGCGTGCTCGCGCGCCCGAATGCGTTCGGCGAACCGAATCCCGAACATCAAGCGTTGTTCGCGCGCGTGCGGATCGGCGAAGCCACACCCGAAGAACGCGCGCGCTTTCAAGAGTTGCATCAGCAACGTTCGCAACGCATTCTCGACGCGCCACTCGAACAACTCTTTGAGGTGCGCGCTGTGGAACCGCGCGTGCCCAAACGCGCGCGCATCTTTACGTCGCTAACGTGCGAGGTGTGCGGTGAGAACACGATGGAGACGCGCACGCGTCGCTTTGATGGCAAGACGTTGTGCATCCCTTGCTTTGAGGCGATGGAGAAGCGAATGTGATTCATTTGCGTAATTCAAGAAAAAGTTGTATACAGCGATACAACGATGTTCCACACCAAAGCCTGGGGCGTGTGGCTGCTTGCCGCGCTCGCGCCGTTTTTGTTGACCAAAAATCCGTTCTATCTGCTCCTCGCGATTTTCCTCGTGAGCGTGAACTATGCCGCGCTCGCGCGCCACAACCCCGCGCGTCAACCTTGGACGTTGCTTTTGCAACTCGGTCTGGTGTTTGCGACGATTAGCGTTCTCTTCAACGTGCTGTGGGTGAGCGCGGGCGCCACGCGCTTGGCGACCCTTCCCGCGTTGCGCCTCACGTTCGGGCAAAGCGTCGTGCAAATCGGCGGCGCGATTACTTTGGAGAGCATCACCTACGGACTGACGCAAGCCCTCGCAATGTTCGGCATCTTGATTACGCTGGCGACGTTCAATCTGGGCGTGGATCATTACGCCTTGCTACGGAACGCGCCGCGTTTTTTGTACCAATCCGCGCTTGTCCTCTCGATTGGCGTAACGTTCATCCCGCAGATGCTTGTTGCGCAACGCGAAATTCGCGAAGCGCAAATGTTGCGCGGACATCGCTTTCGCGCGCTGCGCGATATGCCGCCACTCTTTGTCGTGTTGCTGGCAGAAGGGTTGGAACGTAGCATCACGCTTGCCGAGTCAATGAGCGCGCGCGGCTTGGGTGGGCAGTATGTTTACTCATCGCGCGCAACCACTGTGTTGCAAACGCTCGTCGTGATTGCGCTGTCCGCGCTCATCGTTGGCGTGGTCGCACTGAACTATCTCACCGAAAAAATCATCGGCGCGTTGTTCGTGACTTGTGGTTGCGGTATGTTG
>JAOACU010000354.1 GCA_026417715.1 Anaerolineae bacterium
GATTGTCACAACGCCGACACTTGAAGACGTAACCGCAATCGCGACACAGAATAAACGTCGCTGTGCCGCGCCGATTCAAAAACAGAATCACTTGCTCGCGCGCGGCAAGCACGCGCGCCATCTCGCGTTGCAGCGCGCGCGAAAACATCGAACGATTGCCGGCTTTCAACTCGGCGCGCATATCCACGATTTCGACAGGGGGAAGTTCTAGATACTGAACATCTGACCGCTGACCGATGACCGCTGACCGATGACCGCCGACCGCTGTCCACTGACCACTGACTACCGACGGATGACTAACGACCGCCGACACCTGACCCCTGTCCCCTGACCCCTGACCACTTACCGCCGACCGATGAGCAACCACGCGCTTGGGCAACTCTAACAACACGAATTCACCGCGCGTCGCGCGATAGTACGTCTCCACGTCGGGTGTAGCGTCTCCCAGAATCACAACGGCGCCGGTGAGGCGCGCGAGTTCCAGCGCAACCTCGCGCGCGTGATAGCGTGGCGACTCGGCTTGTTTGTACGACGGATCGTGCTCCTCGTCCATCGCAATCAATCCGAGATTCGGTAGCGGCGCAAAGAGTGCGGAGCGCGCGCCGATCACCACATCCACCAAACCATCGCGACATCGTCGCCATGTGTCGTAGCGTTCGCCGACGCTGAGTTGCGAATGAATTACGGCGATGCGTTCAAAGCGCGCGCCAAAGCGGCGAATTGTTTGTGGCGTGAGTGAAATTTCGGGAACGAGGACAATGCCTTGTTTGCCTTGCGCGATGATTTCCGCGAGCGCGCGAATGTAGATTTCGGTCTTGCCACTGCCGGTGACACCGTGCAGAAGGAAAGTTACAGGTTGAGCGGTTTCAGGTTTCAGGTTACTTGAAACTTGAAACTTGAAACTTGAAACCTGAAACTTGAAACTTGAAACGATCTCATCCCACACGCGCGTTTGCTCGTCCGTCAACGTCGGCGGTTCGACTTTCTCGAAGATGCGTCCAGCGAGTGAATCGCGCCACACTTCTTCCTCTTCGAGCACGACGACGCCCGCTGTTTCGAGTTTTTGCAAATCCGCGCGCGTGCAACCAGTCTCGGCATACACCGCGCTGATCCAGACCGTACGGTTCTCGTGACGACGCAAAAACTCGACGATAGCCGTGTAGCGCGCGGCAACGCGCGATTGCGCGAGCGCAGGCGGTAGTTGATCGGTGATGAGACGAACGGCTTGCACGCGCTTGGGTCGGGCTTGCGGTGGCGTGATGACGGAACGTTTGACGACGATGCCGCGTCGTACGAGGGGTTCGATAGCGGAATGAAGTTCGCGCGGAAGCGCGCGTAGTTTGGTTTCGCCCGCGCGCGCGAGAAACTCGACGAGCGCGTGTTGCTTTTCGGTGAGATGTTCGCGTGGCACATCGGGCGCGAGCGCGAGCAGAACTTCGGTTTGCTGTTCGACGCCGGGCGGAAGCATCAATCCCAGCGCTTCGTGCAACGGACAGAGGTAGGTGCGCGCAATCCAACGCGCCAGTTCGATGTGAATCGGTGAGAGGAAGGGACGCGGATCAACAATCGCTTCGATTTCTTTCGTTTGTTCGACCGGCGAAGTATCGCTGAACGCGACGATGACGCCTTGCACGCGTCGCGCGCCAAAGGGGACCCAGACCAATTGTCCCAGCGCAATCGTATCCGCCAACCGTTCGGGAATCGAATAAGTGAAGGCGCGTTCGCGCAAGGATTCCGCCGCGTCGCGGTCTGGCTCATTCGGTTTGCCAATCGTCAACGGCGTGTTGACGACCACTTGGGCATAGTTCATTATCAGACCAATGACGAAAGAAGACGAATGACGAAAGACGAAGGACGAAAGTCTATCTTCCTTCGTCCTTCGTCCTCCGTCCTCCGTCGGATTTGTACACCCCGACTGCCATATACCCCACTACATAGTCCGCGTGTTCTCGTTCGCCAGTCACGTCACCTGAATTGGTGCGGTGCAACACTCGCACGCGATTTGCACCGAGCGCGCGCGCAGTGAGTAGCGCGGCGACAATCGGCGCATCGCCACAAGCGCGACACTCGCCGTCTTGCCAAAAGTAGCGAATCAAACCCTCCACATCGAACGCGGCAATCAGTTCTTCGGTGCGCGCATCGAATTTCTTGACGGCGGCGTAGTCGTCGAGGTGCGACAAATCGGAGGACGCGACCACAAGGACGCGTTTGCCGCGCGCAAGATCGGCGAGCGCGTGTGCCAGTTGCTCGCAGGTAAAGCGCGCGTGTTCGCCAACGATGTAGAACGGGAGCCCCAGCATAATCGGCACTAGTTTGAATGTGCCAAGCACGCGCTGCAAGAACGGTAGTTGAATTTCCAATGCGTGTTCGTGGTCTTGTCCCACGCGTTGCACCGAAACCTTGTGCGCGAGCGCGCGGATGAATTCGTGATCCAGTTCTACTTCGCCGAGTGGTGTCCAATAGTACTTTTTGTTGCTGATGGCAATCGGACCAAAATTATCGCGATGACTGGGTCCCAGCAACACCACCGTATCATAAGCGCGACCTTGCAGTTGACGATAGGCGTAGGCGGCAGTTTGTCCCGAGTAGGGATAACCAGCATGAGGAGAAATCAAAGCGATGAGTTCATCTGGAGTCGGAACATACTCTGCCCGCGCCAAATAATCGTCCACCACTTGGCGTAACGCCTCAGGTGAACCGGGATACCACGAACCCGCAATGAGTGATTTTCGCACATCATCACGTACGGTAGGCATCCTCACCTCCTTTCGCGCGTATGAGAGCCAGTACCTCAACGAAAATAAGCGAATGACCGCGCGATTCGTTTATTCGTTGAACATTCGTTGACGCGAATTTCTGTGCCCTTACTTTTTGAAACGATACGTGATTCGTCCGCGTGTCAAATCGTACGGCGAGAGTTCGACGGTCACGCGATCGCCGAGCAGAATGCGAATATAGTGCATCCGCATCTTGCCGGAGATGTGAGCCAGAACCGTGTGACCGCTATCGAGTTTCACGCGGAACATTGCATCGGGCAGGGCTTCGATGACCTGTCTCTTATACACATCTGACGCTGCCGAC
>JAOACU010000355.1 GCA_026417715.1 Anaerolineae bacterium
AAACCCGCCGAGTAGAACCGCGAGCGCGGGACCCGACGGAATGCCAAACGAAAAGAGTGGCACAAAGCCACCGCTTGCCGTCGCGTTGTTCGCGCCTTCGACCGCGGCAACTGCGTCCAGTGCGCCCTTGCCAAAGCGCTCGGGATGTTTGGAGAGGCGACGCTCTAAATCGTACGCCATAAACGATGTGACGGCGGGACTACAACCGGGAATCAAACCCATAAAGAAACCGAGAAAACCCGAACGCAACATCGCGCCCCACGTTTCTTTGATGTCTTGCAGTGAGGGCAACCACTCGATTTTTTTGTCGGACAAGATACCGCGCACCGACGATTCGACATTCAGTAACACTTCGCTGATGGCGAACAAGCCCATAATGATCGGTACGAACTCGATGCCCGCCATCAACAACGGTTGTCCAAACGTCAAGCGCGCAACACCGGTCAACGGATCGAGACCGATCATCGCGGTCAACAAACCGAACGCTGCTGCGAGAATTCCTTTGACGAGCGCGCGCCCGGACAAACTGATGATGAGCGAGAGTCCCAAGAACGCGAGCGCGAAATATTCTGGCGGACCGAAGGCAAGCGCGACTTGGGAAAGAAGCGGCGCAAAGAACGTCAAGCCCACTACGCCAATCGTTCCCGCGACAAACGACGTAATCGCCGAGATGCCGAGCGCGGGACCGCCGCGTCCTTGTTGATTCAGTTGATAGCCATCAATCGCCGTCGGCACGGACGATGCTTCGCCGGGAATGTTGACGAGAATCGCCGTCGTCGAACCGCCGTACATCGCGCCGTAGTAAATCGCCGCCATCATAATGATTGCGGGCGCGGGCGGGAGCATCGTCGTCAACGGCAACAGCATCGCGATCGCCGCCGTCGGTCCCAAGCCGGGCAACACGCCGACGAGTGTACCAGCGATGCAACCGATCAGCGCAAAGAGCAAGTTGATCGGACTGAGCGCGCTGGCAAAACCTTGCAAGAGCATATTCCAAGCATCCATCGTGCGCACCTCCGATCAAAATGCAAATACGCCTGCAGGGAATTCCATCTGCAACAGTCGAATGAAGAGCAGGTAGATGAACGCGACTGTGCCGAATCCCCACGCCAACGCGACCCAAGGTTTGAAATTGCCAAAGTACCAGATGAACGCGACGATGAAGATGAACGTGGTGAGAATGAATCCCAATGGTTGCATCAACGCAGCATAGAGAAACATCATTACGAGTGCCACACCCCAACGACGCCAGCCCGCACGATCGGGCCAGTCAATTGCCTTGTCGCGATACTGGCGCGCGCGCGCGTAGACAATCAACCACACGCCACCGATGACAAGGAGCGCGCCAATCGTGATGGGCAGTGTGCGCGGATGCAAACGCCCACCCGCGCCTTCGGCAATTGTCATCGAAGCGGCAAGCGTGAGCGCGCCAAGCAGAAGCAAAAAAATTCCTGATGCTGTATCGCCGCCACGTAAGGTTTTGAGCAAGGCGAACCTCCGCAAACGTGATGCGTGAAACGTAAGGCGTGACTTTCATCACGCACTACGCATCACGCATCACGGATTACGTATCACGTATCACGTATTACGTATCACGCATTACGCACTACTTGATGTCCTTGACCAGTTCTTTGTAAATCGCCACCATCTTTTCGACGTGCGCTTTGCTTTCTGCTGCGCCCATCGCCAATGGCACGAACCCTTGCTTCTTCATATCCGCAATCACTTCGGGATTCTTGGCGATTTCAAGGAACGCGGTTTCGAGTTTCTTGACGATGTAATCGGGCGTACCCACAGGAACACCCACGCCGCGATCAATCGCCTCGATCATATCAATACCTTGTTCCTTGAATGTTGGTACGTCGGGCAAGAGAGGAAAGCGCTCGGCATCTGCCATCGCGAGGATACGCAATTGGTCTTTGTATTTGACGAGATCGTCCGAGTTGGCGATCACCGAGTTGACGTGTCCACCCAGAATCGCAGTCATCTGCGGTGCGGCACCGGTGAACGGCACATAGTTGAACTTGACGCCCGCGAGTTTCTGCAAACGCAACGTCGCAATGTGATGTCCGGAGAACGTCCCTGAACCGCCAACGGTGATTTCACCGGGTTTGGCTTTGGCGGCATCAATGAATTCTTTCAACGTTTTGTATGGACTGTTGGCTGGAACTGCCAAGCCCAACGGCGTGCGTTGGAAGAAAACGACCGGCAAAATTTGTTCGGTCTTGTAGCCGGTGTCTTGCTGCAGTGGTTGCAAGATGATATGCGGCAAGTTGATGCCCGCGATGTAGTAACCATCTGGTTTTTGCCGCACCAGTTCTGCCCAACCGACAGCGCCACCACCACCGACTTTGTACTCGATGGTGACTTTTTGCCCCAACGATTTTTCGAGGTACGGCTGCTGTCGCCGCGCCTCACGATCCGATTGTCCGCCGGGATCGAATGGAATCATGTAGGTGATACCCTTGGTCGGGTAGGGCACCTCGGTAGGTTTTGGGGGCTCGCTCGCGCACGCGGCAATCATTACCGCGACGACCAACAAGCCCAAAACGATGAACAAGGTCTTGTTTTTCATTTCACCTCTCCTTGAAAGAATTTGGAATGTGAAAGATTTAGCGTACGAGTCGAATCTTGTATTTGTAACGATCTGCGCGAAAGTAGGTCGTGGTGAAATGCACGGGACGCATTTCGGTTGTAAAAGTGAGACGTTCTTGCACCAAGAGTGGCGCGCGACGTGGAATACCCAGATGTCGCGCGAGCCGGACATCGGCAACTGCCGCGCTGATGGATTCTTCGGCTTCAACAAGCGGAATATGCAATTCGCGCTCGATTGTTTCGTACAGAGGGATGCGATTGAGATCGCGCTGAGCCAGTTGCTCACCGATTTCAAGCATCCAATAGCCGCGCGCAAGGGCAATTGGTTCGTCCTTTACCAAGTGTACACGTTCGATGAGAAACGCGCGCGCATCGGAGGCAAGTTGAAGCGCGCGAGCAACGTCGGGTGGAGGTACAACGGCTTGTGCCGCGAGGAGTTTGTACTGTGGAACAATGCGGCGGCGTTGCATCTCTTC
>JAOACU010000356.1 GCA_026417715.1 Anaerolineae bacterium
GTGCAAAGTCCGGTGGTTGGCGACTAGAAGTCGCCGCGACCACCACCCGAAGCCGCCCCTCGGCGGCTTGTTTTAGCCCGCGAAGAGCCTGCCCTGAGTCCGCCGAAAGGCGGGCCTCGGGTAGTTGTTAGCGTGAATTCATTCGCCCCTACTTGTACATGTGATTTGTCGGCGGGGCTGATTTGATGTATAATCATTATACATCAAAATAGTAAATGAGGTGATGTATGAAGACGTTACGCCAACGTCCGCTCCAAATTTACTTGCGTCCCGATCAAGACAAAGCATTGCGCCAACTTGCCGAGAGGGAGGGAACTTCGCTCGCCGAGTTGGTGCGACGTGGCATTGATCGCTTGTTACAAGAGATTCCTGTGGAAGATGATCCCGCTATGCGCATCATTGCGTTGGGACGTTCGGGTAAAAAAGACTTGTCTGTAGCGCATGATCGGTACATTGTTCAGGCGTTACGAAAGTATCACCGATGAGCCGCGCAATTTTTGTGGATACCAGTGCGTGGATCGCTGTTGCCAATCAAGGAGACAATAATCATACGGCGGCGCTTTACATATACCCGCGCCTGCTTGCCAACTATCAGCGTCTTGTGACGACTAACCTTGTGATTGCCGAAGTGTACATCACCTTGCGATATGAATTGGGACATCGCGCTGCGCTGACTTTTCTCGAAAATGTCCGTACCAGTCCTCGGATCGAGCGTGTGTTTTCTACACCCACGCTGGAGCAGGAAGCGGAAACAATCTTGCGCCGTTATGACGATCAGGATTTTAGTTACACCGATGCGGTCAGTTTCGCGCTGATGAAAGCGCGCGGCATCAAAGAGGCATTCACGTTCGACAAACATTTTTCTGTGATGGGTTTTCGGCGGATGCCCGAAACAAGTCGTTGAGATGTGCTATGCAAATTACCTATCGCGATAAAAAGTACGAAGTCAAACCGAACATCACCGCGCGCGACGCCATCAAAAAAATCGGACTCGATCCCGAAGCGGTGCTCGTCGTCGTCAACGGCAAACTTGTGACCGACGATGTGATTTTGCGCGAAGGGGACGAGGTGAAACTCGTCGCGGTGGTGTCGGGAGGATGGGCTAATTTTAGATTTTAGATTTTAGATTGCAGATTTTAGATTTTTTCAATCGGCAATCTGCAATCTGGAACGGGCTTATGCGGTGTAGAAAATGTGACGCGCGTGCCGTAATCAATATGCGTCATCACAAACTCGCGCTGTGCGGCGCGCATTACGTCGAATGGTTTGCGGCGCAGACGGAACGCGCCATCGAAAAATACAAAATGTTTTCGCGTCACGAGCGCGTGCTGGTTGCTGTGAGTGGCGGCAAGGACTCGCTCGCGCTGTGGGACGTGTTGTTGCGCTTGGGCTATCAAGCCGATGGGTTGTACATCGGGCTAGGCATCAACGACCCAATTCCGTACTCGGATGTGTCGTTGGAAAAAGTGCGCAAGTTCGTAGCGAGTAGCGAGTGGCGAGTGGCGAGTGAGCAGGAGGCGGGTGGCGGGAGGCAGGAGGCGGATACGCAGTACGCAATACGCAATACACCTCACGCCTCACGTTTTACGCCCACGCTTCACCTCGTTGACATTGCGCAAACGTACGGCAAAACGATTCCCGAAATCGCGCGCGAAAAAATGCGCGGGCAAGGACGACCGTGCGCGGCGTGTGGTTTGACCAAACGCTATGTGATGAATCGGCTGGCGCTGGAGAAAGGATACACCGTGTTGGCAACGGGACACAACCTCGATGACGAAATCGCAGTGCTGTTCCAAAACACATTGCGTTGGCAGATGGGTTATCTGGCGCGCCAAGCCCCGGTGTTACCGGCATCGCGCGAAGGACTGGTGAAAAAAGTCAAGCCATTCTGCCGATTCTACGAACGCGAGACGGCAACGTATGCACTCGTGCGCGGGATTGATTACATCTACGATGAGTGTCCACACGCGGTTGGCAATCTTACTAACTTTTACAAGACCTTGCTCAATCAACTCGAAGCCGAATCGCCGGGCGCAAAACTCTCGTTCTACCTCGAATTTTTGCGCGCGCGCAGCGAAGGCGCGTTCGCACAATTCAACCAGATGGAAGAATTGCACGCGTGCGAAGTGTGTGGTCAACCCACGAGCGCGCCAGGGCGATGCGCGTTTTGTCGAATGTGGGAGGTTAGTGCGATAGTGCAATAGTTGGGTAGTGCGATAGTTGGATAGTGCAATAGTTGGATAGTGCGATAGTTGGATAGTGCAATAGTTGAATAGTGCAATAGTGCGTTAGTTACTGTCTCACTGTCCTACTGTCTCACTGTCCTACTGTCTCACTGCCCTACTGTCTCACTGCCCTACTGTTCCACCGTCCTTCGTCTTTCGTCCTTTTGGCTCATTGGCTCATTGGTTAATTGGCTCATTGATTCGTTGGCTCATTGAACAATGTCACGCTTGATCAACTCACTCACGTTCATTCTCATCGTTGCCAGCGTCATTTTGCGTAACCCGCTGTTGTTCTTGGTCGCGATGTTGCTCGCGCTCGTCGCGCTGACGACAACGCTGTGGGGACGTTACGCGCTCGCGGGTGTTACGTACAAGCGACGGCTTGGCGCGACACGAATGTTCGTGGGTGAAGAAACCGATTTGTGGATTGAAATCACAAACGCGAAACCATTACCGCTGGCGTGGCTCAAAGCGGACGATGAATTTCCCGACGCGGTGGAACTTGTCAAAGGGACGCTGTGGCACACGCACAAGCCGACGCGTCGCGTGCTCTCGAACTTGGTGTCGTTGCGATTCTACGAACGCGTGCGCAAGCATTATCGTTTGCGCGCGAAAAAACGCGGCGCGCTTGAATTTGGTCCTGTGGAGTTGAGTTCGGGCGATTTGTTTGGGTTGCAATTGCGACGCGAGACGCGTGAACAATTCGACGAGTTGATTGTCTATCCAAAGGTGGTACCAGTGCACGTGCTTGGTCTGCCAGCGGCGCATCCGTTTGGCGACGCAAAGACATCACGTCGGGTTACGCAAGATCCGTTGCGCG
>JAOACU010000357.1 GCA_026417715.1 Anaerolineae bacterium
ACCTCAAACTGCTCGAAGTAATTCCGTCCCCCAAAACTTCGCCCGAAGTACTCCAATTCGTGATCGAATTCGGTGAGAGCGTGCTTGGCAAAGGCGTGGTCGTGTGCAAGGATCGCCCGAACTTTATCGCCAATCGCGTCGGAACGCATATGGGCATCTACGCGCTCAAGTACACGCTGGAACACGGCTACGATTTCAACGAAGTGGACGATTTCACCGGACCGATCATCGGACGACCCAAGACGGCATCGTATCGCCTGCTCGATTTGGTCGGCATTGACGTGATGTATCACGTCGCCAAGAATCTGTACGAAGCCGTCCCCGATGACGAATCGCGCGAAGACCTCAAAGAACCGGGCTTGCTCGAAGAACTCGTCAAGCGCGGTTGGTTGGGTAACAAGACGAAACAAGGTTTCTACAAAGAAGTCCGCATCGGTGACAAGCGCGAGTTCCACGTTCTCGATCCTAAGACGATGGAGTACAAGCCGCCGGAGAAAAAGCATTACGATTCGATCACCAACGCGGAATTTTACGACACGCTGGGCGAACGTCTGCGCTACATCATCTCGCAAAACGATCGCGCCGCGCAATTCATTTGGGCAACCACTGCGCGCTCGCTCGCGTACGTGTCGCATCGCGTCCCTGAAATCGCCGATGAGATTTACGCCGTTGACAACGCGATGAAATGGGGCTTTGCCAATGAAGCCGGTCCCTTTGAGATTTGGGATATGCTCGGCGTTGCCGAGACCGTCGAGCGGATGGAGAAGGAAGGCATCAAGGTTGCGGCGTGGGTCAAGGAGATGCTCGCCACTGGGCATCCCACGTTCTACAAAGACGGCAAGTACTATGACCTCCGCAAGAAAGATTACGTCCCGCTTCCACGCCCCAAGAACGTGATCATCCTGAAAGAGCAAAAAGTCATCAAGTCGAACGACAGCGCATCGTTGATTGACTTGGGCGATGGTGTCGCGTGCTTGGAATTCCATACCAAGATGAACGCACTCGACGAAGGCATTGTGGAAATCGCGCAGGCGGCACTCGAAGAAGTGGACAAGAATTTTGTCGGGATGGTCATTGGTAATCAAGGTGAAGCGTTCTCCGCCGGCGCCAACGTAATGACGATTTATATGGCGGCGGAGGAAAAACAATGGGACAAGATTGACGCGATCGCCAAAGCCCTGCAAGACTTTTTGATGGCAGTGCGCTACAGTCCCAAGCCGATTGTCACCGCGCCATTCCAATACACGTTGGGTGGCGGTTGCGAAGTGGCGATGGCAGGCGCGCGCATCGTCGCCCACGCCGAGTCGTACGTCGGCTTGGTGGAGGTGGGAATGGGGTTGATTCCCGCGGGCGGTGGTTGCAAGGAAATGTTGCGTCGCATCGTTTCGCCCGCGATGCAAACACCCAACGCAGACCCACTGCCCTTCTTGCAACGCGTGTTCGAGACGATTGGCTTGGGTAAGGTCGCGACGAGCGCGGAAGAAGCCAAGCAGATGGGATTCTTCTCACCGTGCGACCGAATCGTGATGAATCGCGATCAACTCATCGCCGAAGCGAAACGCACCGTGCTCGAACTCGTCGCGCAAGGGTATCGTCCGCCAATGCGTGGCAAGATCATCTACGCCGCCGGCGAACGTTTGCTCGCCGCGCTGCACATCGCGCTGTACACGATGGTGCAAGGCAAGTATGCCTCCGAACACGATGCGGTGGTCGGCAAGAAATTGGCGTACGTGCTGTGCGGTGGCAACATCACCTCGCCGACGTGGGTGGACGAGCAGTACATTCTCGACTTGGAGCGCGAGGCGTTCATCTCGTTGTGCGGTGAGCAAAAGACGCGCGATCGCATCTCGCATTTCTTGAACACGGGAAAGATTTTGAGGAATTAGGAGGGACACAATGACCGAAGCCGTAATCGTTTCTGCTGTTCGTACTGCGGTAGGCAAAGCCCCGCGCGGGAAACTGCGCACCTACCGTCCCGAAGATATGGCGGCGGCAGTCGTCGCCGAAGTGCTCAAGCGCGCACCAGCCGTCAAACCAAATGAAGTGGACGATGTGATTTTCGGTTGTGCCTTCCCTGAAGGCGAACAAGGAATGAATGTCACACGTCTTATCGCTTTGCGCGCGGGTGTCCCATACAACGTCCCTGCAATGACGATCAATCGCTTTTGCTCGTCGGGCTTGCAAGCGATCGCGCTGGGCGCGCAGCAAATTATGGCGGGCTGGGGTGACACGATCATCGCCGGTGGTATCGAGTCAATGAGTATGGTGCCAATGACCGGCTTTCACTTTGCGCCCAACCCCACGCTTGCCTTTGAATATCCCGGTGCATTTCTGGGAATGGGCTTGACCGCCGAGAATGTCGCGCGCGAGTACAACATCACGCGCGAAGAACAAGACAAGTTCGCGCTCACCAGCCACCAACGCGCCATCGCCGCAATGGACGCGGGCAAGTTCAAAGACGAAATCGTGCCACTCAACGTCAAAATCGTCGAATGGAACGATGGCAAAAAGAGTACGCAAGAGTATGTGTTCAACGAGGACGAAGGTCCGCGTCGCGACACATCGCTCGAAGCGTTGGCGAATCTGCGTCCCGCGTTTATGCAAGGCGGCACGGTGACCGCTGGCAACTCGTCGCAGATGAGCGACGGCGCAGCGGCGGTGATCGTAATGTCGGCGGAAAAAGCCAAAGCGTTGGGACTCAAGCCGCTCGCCAAGATGCGCGCCTTTGCCGTTGCCGGTGTCAAGCCCGAAATTATGGGTATCGGTCCCGTCGAGGCGATTCCCAAAGCGTTGAAACTTGCGGGATTGACACTCAACGACATCGGCGTCATCGAACTGAACGAGGCGTTTGCCGCGCAATCGCTCGCCGTGATCAAGTTGCTCAATCTCGATCCCGACAAGGTGAATGTCAACGGCGGCGCGATCGCACTCGGACATCCGCTCGGTGCAACGGGCGCCAAACTGACCGTGCAAATCATCAACGAGATGAAACGCCGCAAGGTGCAATTCGGTATGGTCTCGATGTGCATCGGCGGTGGAATGGG
>JAOACU010000358.1 GCA_026417715.1 Anaerolineae bacterium
CCAAAAATCGTTCGTACGTGAAATGCACTAAACGTTTGTCGTTGACGAAGAAAACGAATGTTGGTGGCAAACCTTCCACTTGTGTTGCGTAAAAGAACTTGAGCACGTGCTTACCCTTGCTAGCAGGCGCGTGTTTGAGGGTTGCCTCACGCACCAACTCGTTCAACTCGGAGGTCTTGACGCGCATCTGCAACGCCTCGCGCACGGCTAATCCACGCTCAATCACCTGATACACCCGTTGCCGCGTCTTCGCCGAAACGAACACGAGCGGCGCGTACGCGATAAAATCAAGTTGCGCGCGAATGCGTTGCGTGAACTCGTCCATCGTCCGCGCATCTTTTTCGATGAGGTCCCACTTGTTGACGACGATGACTACACCCTTGCCCTCAGCAAGGATGGATTGTGCGACGTGTTGATCTTGTGCGAGGACACCTGCGCTGGCATCAATCACAAGGAGCGCGACATCGGCGCGTTGAATCGCGCGTAGCGCGCGCAACACGCTGTACTTTTCGATGCCCGGTTCAACGTGACCGCGTCGTCGCAACCCTGCCGTGTCAATCAAGATGATTTTTTGCTTGTTCCACGTGAGTTCAGTATCGAGCGCGTCGCGCGTGGTGCCAGGGATTTCACTCACCATTGCGCGCTCTTCACCCAAAATCGCATTGAGGAGTGACGACTTGCCTACATTCGGGCGTCCCACAATCGCAAAGCGCGGTACATCGTCGGTGGGTGCAACAGTTTCGGGAGGCAGGCGCGCGATAATCGCGTCGAGCAAATCGCCGATGCCGACACCGTGCAACGCGGAAATCGGAATTGGTTCGCCAAGACCGAGCGCGAAAAATTCAACGGCGTTTTGTGTGCGCGTTTCGTTATCGGCTTTATTCGCCACAAGATAGACGGGCTTGTTCGTCTGGCGCAACATTTTGGCGATCTCGAAATCGTTGGGTGTCGCGCCTTGTTCCACATCCACAACGAACACAATCGCGTCTGCCTCGTCAATTGCCATCTGCGCTTGCGCGCGCACGCCCGCAAGCATCGCCGTTGGTGTGCCCGGTAAATCGGCGTGATCATCGAGCGCGAGTCCGCCAGTGTCCACGACTAGAAACGCGCGTCCTGCGAATTCCACTTCGCCGTACAAACGATCGCGCGTCGTCCCAGCCACATCGGACACGATTGCAAGTTTCTCTTCGATTAGACGATTGAACAATGTGGACTTGCCCACGTTCGGGCGTCCGACGATAGCGACGATTGGTTTACCCATTTCCACTGACCGAAGACGGATGACCGGCGACCGACATTTTATCTGCGGTCGTCGGTCATCGGTCATCCGTCCCTACGATTTCCCACAACGCGCTGGATGTATCGCCGGGCAAACTTCCCCACAAGGGAACATCCAGCGCGCTAATTTGGCGCAAGGTATAGCGTTCCGCAAGTTGATGGCGAAGTGTAGTCATTGCGGCGCTGTCGTCCAGAAAATAAATCGCTCTACCTTCGCGAAACATTGCCTCGAAAAATATATCCTGCTCGCGCGCCGACCACAGTGTCGGCAAAAAAGTTTCGCGTCGCGCATAGAGTTCAATCGCGCCGCTGTTCAACGTCGAGCCGATCACTGCGCGCGGTGGGGTGAGGGCAGCAAGATGTTCAAACGCGGCGCGTTGTTCAAAAGTCAGATAACCAAACGAACGTTGCGGTTCACCAAACGGAATCGGAATCACATTCCAAACGCGAATCAACAACACAAAGAATGTAACGATCAAACCAGTCGCGGCAAGCCACGCGCGCCAACTCGTTACATCGCGCCACAGTCTTGTGACAAATGCCACGATGCCCCAAGCGCTGACAATGACCAACGGCGGAAACTGCGGCAACAGATCGCGCAGGCGCAATGCCGGATACAACCAGTGAAAACCGAACAACACGAGCACCCAGACCGCCAAGGCAATGAACGCGATGCGTTGGTCACGCGCCAACCGATACGCGCCATACACGATGAAAGGAACCAGCCAGCCAAACTCGCGCGCGGCAAGTAGATCGGTGATGAACGCGCCAAGTGTTTTTGCAAGCGACGCAATCGAAAATAAATCCAACTCGCGCGATTCTGGAATGAGGTAGTGTCCAAAGATAATGTGATGATACCACAAATCGGGCAACGCGACGACAAGCGCTGCCAACCCTGCCGCAACCAACGCGCGGACGCGCAAGCCGCGCGGCGCGCTGTTCATCCAAAACAAAACGCACATCGCCGGCACAATGAGCAATTGTGTGTGCCGCACGAAATATGCCGCGCCCAAAGCCAATCCACTCAACATTGCCCACGCCAAGCGCGGCTGGCGCGCAAAGCGCATCGCCAAGCCCATCGCAAGGACCGAGAACAACGCGGCTTGCGAATCCGCCATTGGCACTGTCGCCCAATCAAACAAGGTGTGCGATGTCGCGAGAATCGCGATGCTGAGCGCAACGATCCACGCGCGATGTTTTACATCGGCGAACAATTCCCCTGCGAACCAACCCGTTGCCACCAACAAAAGTAAACTAGCGATAGGGTTGACGAGATACAACCCAACTTCGCCAGCGATGCGATACGCGACTGCCATCGCCAACGAAGCACCGGGGGGCCACACACTTGGCGCATCGCCATCTGCGTTAATCGGAATATGATAACCGATGTGAACAATCGGCGACCACGTTACATCGAGCGAGGCGATGTTCGGAAACAAGGTAAAACGATGCAGAGGCGTGCCGCGTGTAGCGAGATCAATTCCCATCTGCGCGTACGCGTACGGATCGGTACCAGTGACACCGTGCGTTCGATGCCCAACATACAAGAGACTCGCCCAGCCAAAAGTTACCGTGATGAATACGACGACCAAAAGGTGTAGCCAGCGTCGAGGCGCGAGTAATCGAATTTGAAGCGCAACAGTGTAAATCAATGCGCAAACGAACAAAGGTCCTAAGCGAAAGACTGTCGAGCGTAAATCCGGCGCGTTGTAGTCGAAATAGCCGGGCAAATTGCCGCCCATAACACGAATGAACAC
>JAOACU010000359.1 GCA_026417715.1 Anaerolineae bacterium
CACTGCCTACTGCCGCGCAATCGTCACGATGAGTTTCGCCAACAACGCCGTGCGTGGCACGATCGAATTCGCGTCCACATACTCTTCCAGCGCGTTGTGTCCGCGCCCACCGACGGGTCCCAACCCATCCAACGTGGGCACACCGAGCGCGGCAGTGTAATTCCCATCCGAGCCACCACCTGTTGCCACGTCCTCGATTTCAAACCCCAGTTCGCGCGCGGCTTGCTTTGCCAACTCGACCAAGCGCGCGGTCGCCTCGGTTTTCTCCATCGGCGGATTGCTGATGCCGCCACTCAACTCGGCGCGCGTGCCCGGCACTACCTCGCGCGCCAAAATCTCGCGCATCGCTTGCTCCAACGGCGCGGCATCACTCGCGCGCACGATGCGCACATCCACTTCGGCGATGGCGGTCTCTGAAACCACGTTGGGTCGCGTGCCACCACGCACAACCCCAACGTTCACCGTCAGCCCCGGCAAAAAACCATTCAACCCTTGAAACGCGATAATGTGATGCGCGAGCGCGAGATTCGCATTCGCACCTTTTTCTGGCTCCACTCCTGCGTGCGCTGATTTGCCGTGCACAGTAATTTTGTAATGTCCCACGCCCTTGCGCGCGCTGACGATGGCGCCATTCTCGCGCGCGGGTTCTAACACCAACGCGGCATCCGCGCCACGCACGAACTGCGGATACAACTCGCGCGAAACCGGCGAACCCACTTCCTCCTCGCTGTTGCAAAACAAACCAATCTCAGCAAACTGATCAAAGCCCGCTTGGACGATCGCGCGCGCGGCATACAACCCGCTCAACACACCCGATTTCATATCGTTGACGCCGGGACCTTTGAGCCGCGAGCCAAGTCGGTGGAAAGGCAACTGCGCGGCTGTGCCATCGGCATACACCGTATCGAGGTGTCCAATCATCACGATACGCGCGCGCCCGCGTCCGCGCCAGCGCGCGTACACCATATCGCCAAATTTCTCTTGCGGGAAATCAATTACCTCTGCGCCAAACGCGCGCATCCGCTCGCGCACATAGCGCGTCACGGCATCCACGCCGGCTTTGTTGTGGGTGCCGCAATCGGTGTTGACGAGCGTTTCGAGATCGCGCAGATACTCGTCGAGCATTCCAGCGATGATTGTTTGAAAATCAGACATTGGCATCTCCTCAAAAAAAGATACGACCACCGACCGCTGACCGCCGACCACCAACGGTCGCGCGTCAAGTGCAGAAACAAAAAATTGCAGATTTCAAATCAGACTTCAATCTAAAATCTGAAATCTGCAATCTGCAATCCGCTGTGGGCCCGGCTGGATTCGAACCAGCAACCAACGCCTTATGAGGGCGCTGCTCTGCCGTTGAGCTACAGGCCCCCCAGAACGACGAAAGACGAAGGACGAAAGACGAAACCTGCTTCGTCGTCTGTCCTTCGTCTTTGCATCCGTCGTTCGTCCTCCGTCATCAAGCGGGAGACCGGACTCGAACCGGCAACGTCCACCTTGGAAGGGTGGCATTCTGCCATTGAATTACTCCCGCGCGATCTAGTCGGGGCGAATGGACTTGAACCATCGACCTCAGCGTCCCGAACGCTGCGCGCTACCAACTGCGCTACGCCCCGTCACGCACCCGCATTATACACCGATTCGCCGATTTTGCAAAACGCGCGCCATTGACACCCACTCCAATCTGACTAGAATGCGTCGCGGAGGATCGCAATGACACAACGTGCCAACTTTTTGAACGAAGTCGGAATGCTGAATCACACGCCGCGCAGTGGTTTTGCGTTTTTGGGCACCGGCAAACAATCGGTCGCCGAGCATATTTTTCGCGCACTTCACATCGCGTTTATTCTCGCGCGAATGAGCGACGAACCGATTGAAGAAACGCGTCTTTTGCATCTTGTTATGTTCCACGATTTGCCCGAAGCGCGCACCGGCGATCACAACTACGTCAACCGCAAATACGTCATCGAAGACCTCGACCGCGTTCTTGCCGATGGCGCGCGTCACTGGCCCCACGGTGCAGAAATCGTCGCGGCGATTCGCGAGTTTGAAGAAGGCAATACGCCCGAAGCGCGTCTCGCCAAAGATGCCGATCAACTGGAACTACTCTTGATGCTTAAACAACAAGCCGATTTGGGTAATCCACACGCGCACGATTGGATCGCGCCACTCCTTGCGCGCTTGAAAACCGAAGCAGGCAAACGTCTCGCCGATGAAATCTTAACAACGCGTTGGGACGAATGGTGGTTCGATAACAAAGACGACCCACATTGGGTTGAAGGGAAAAAGCGTCCGTGTTAAACATTGACACTCGCGCGTAAGCAATGTTATAATCGCCGCGAACTTATTCCAGCCCAACGGAGGTCGCGATGGAGCCACAATCGGCAGTTCTGCAACGCAAAATCGTGGGCGTGCTCATCCGCGCTGCGCGCGAACGCGCGCGCCGCACCGTCGCCCAACTGGCGCGGCGTTTGGGTGTTACTCCGGCACGCGTACGCGCGTACGAGAGCGGTAAACGCGAAGTGTCGCTCCCCGAACTCGAACTGATTGCCCTCTATTTGCAAACGCCACTCTCATTTTTCCTCAGTGGCGAAATCACCCTCGAAGAGCCATCGTCCGAACCTCCCTCGGCGACCGAGATGCGCGCGCGCCGCGCGCTCATCGGTGCCAAGTTAAAACAGGCGCGCCTTGCCGCCGGCAAAAGCAAGGAAGAATGCGCCCAAGCGATTGGACGCACAGTGTCCACCATCAGTCGTTATGAACGCGGCGCCACCGATATTCCCCTGAGCGAACTCGATGCGCTCGCGCGCGCATTGAACGTCAACCTTTACTATTTCGTCGAACGTGAAGACGCGCTTGCTGGCGATGTGCTAGACCTCGAACGTCTAGCGCGAATGCCCAAAGACGTGCGCGCTTTTGCGCTCGATCCTAGCCATCTGCCGTACTTGCGAATGGCAATGAAGTTGCGCGATCTACCGAGTGAACGCCTGAAAGAATTGGGTGAGATTATGCTGGTGGTGCGGTGAGTAC
>JAOACU010000360.1 GCA_026417715.1 Anaerolineae bacterium
GCTAATTTAGCCCGCGAAGAGCCTGCCCTGAGCTTGCCGAAGGGCAGGCTTGGGGTCGTTGTCGCGGCGACTTCTAGTCGCCAACTCCTTCGCACCAGCCATGCCTGAAACCTTGATACGCTTGACGAATTGGGTGCTCACTTTTATAATCGAGCGCGATGACTCCTGACGTGCTTGCCAAGAAACTACGTGCGCAACTTGCCGCGCTGCGCGAAATCACGCGCGCGATCAGCGCGGCGTGGTCACTCGATCAAATCCTCGATCTTATCACGCGCAAGACCGCGCGCGTGATGGAAGTGGATTCGTGTTCAATTTATCTCCTCGACGACAAAGGCGACTTGGGGCTCAAGGCGACGACAGGACTTGATCCTGCGGCGATTGGTCGTGCGCGCTTGAAATTGGGCGAGGGGTTGACCGGCTATGCTGCCAAAGTTGGCAAGCCCGTGGCGGCGAGTGATGCCGCGAATGATCCGCGCTTTAAATACTTGCCCGAAACGAAAGAGAGTGTGTTTCAATCGCTCCTTGCCGCGCCGCTCATCGCGCAAAACAAGGTGATTGGCGCGATCAATGTGCAGACACGCGCGACGCGCGAGTACGCCGAACACGAACTCGAACTCCTCTCGGTGATTGCAGACATTGCCGCAAGTGAACTGCAAAAGGCGATGCTCTACGAGGAAATCGGTGGGTTGAAGGAGGCGTTGGAGACGCGCAAACTCGTCGAGCGCGCCAAGGGGATTTTGATGACGCGATATCACATCACGGAACAGGAAGCGTTCACGCGCATTCAGCATCAAGCGCGCGCGTCGCGCAAGACGATGCGCGCGATTGCGGAGGCGATTATTTTGGCGGATCAGGTTTGAGATTGGAGATTAGAGATTCGAATGGGAGATTGGAGATTAGAGATTGGAGATGGGAGATTGGAGATTAGAGATTTTGCCGCGTTTGATGACGGTTTCGATTGGATTGGTACCGAAACGATACGCCAAGTGCCGATAGTCAGGCACGTTGGCGATGAGAATGTCTGCAAGTTTCCCCGGCACAAGTGACCCCACGCGATCCGCAATCCCCAGCGAGTATGCCGCGTTGAGTGTCGCAGCGACAATCGCTTCTGCGGGTGTGAGTTTTTCGTAGCGACACGCAAGCGCGATGACGAACGGCATTGACTCGCACCAGCACGTCCCCGGATTCAAATCGGTGGCGAGTGCCACCGGCACATTTTCCTCTACGAACGCGCGTCCATCGGCAAAATTTGTCTTACCTAACCCAAACGTGGTACCGGGCAACAGTACGGCAACGACGTTTGCCTGCGACATCGCGCGCATTTCCTCACGACGCGTCACCATCAGGTGATCGGCAGACGCCGCACCGAGTTCAGCGGCAAGCGTTGCCGCGCCGAGATTCGCAAATTCGTCGGCGTGGACACGTAAGCCAAAGCCGAGTTCGCGCGCGCGCGTCAAAATGCGTCGCGTTTGTTCGAGGGTGAACGCGCCCTCGTCGCAGAAAACATCGCAAAATGACGGACGACCGCCGACCGCCGACCGATGTTCTCGGTCTTCGGTCTTCCGTCTTCGGTTTACTGCCGGTAGCATTTCGTTGATGATCAAGTCCACGTACGCGTCTTCGCGTCCTTTGTATTCGGTGGGGACGACGTGCGCGCCAAGAAAAGTCGCCACAAGGTCAATCGGGTGCTCAGCATCGAGCGCGGCGATGGCATCGAGCATTTTGAGTTCGGTCGCCGTATCGAGTCCGTAGCCGGTTTTGACTTCGGCGGTCGTCGTGCCGTGCGCAAGCATCGCATCGAGACGCGCGCGCGATTGCGCGACGAGTTCTTGGAGCGAGGCGGCACGCGTCGCGCGCACAGTGCTCATAATCCCGCCACCTTGTTTTTGGATTTCGAGATACGATACGCCTCGTAGTCGCAAATCGAATTCATTAGCGCGATCGCCGGCGAAAACGGCGTGTGTATGCGCGTCCACAAAGCCGGGCAAGACGATTTTACCGCGCGCGTCAAGCGTGCGCGTGTGCGCATCGGCAAGTGAGAGCAAATCGAGTGTATCGCCAACCGCGATGATGTGTTCGCCGCGAATCGCGATCGCGCCGTCGCGCAGAATCGCCAAATCGCCTTGCGTCGCACCGCGCTTGGGCGCATCGCCGGCGAGGGTGAGAATTTGGTTGGCAGAGTGGATGATGAGATCGGGAGATGGGAGACTTGCCCTGAGCAAAGCCGAAGGGTTGGAGATTAGAGATTGGAGATTGGAAATTAGAGATTGGGACATAGTGGCTCCTAGTCGTCGAGGGGGCTGTGGACGGCATAGCCGCCGCGTTGGAGAACACGTTCGCTTCGCTCAGTGCAGGCGTGGGTGTAGATCATCGTTGTCTTAACGTCCCTTCGTCGTGCTCAGGGCAAGCCTTGTGTCCGAGAAGTTCTTGCACCGTGCGAATATCGTAACCGTTCTGAAGGAGATGCGTGGCAAAACTGTGACGATTAGATTTCCGATTTTAGATTGGCGATTAGGTATTGACTTGGGAATAATTTTGTCTTATACTCGAAAGCAAGGTGTGGGCTCGCCGCACCTTGAATTGGGCGAGCAACTGGGCGGGAGAATTCCGTATAAAATATTCCTCTGGGATATTATACGGAAAGATTCCGTCTAGTCAATAGTTAGCCCGCCAATCAAAGCGGCTGGTTGCTTGGAAGAAAAAATGTCCAGACCTTTGCGGAAAATCGTGTCCATTTTCGTTATATTTGTCTTCGGCTCTGCTTGCAGAGCCACACCAACGTTTACACCATCGGCAGGTATGTCGCCAACGCCTGCCGTGACGGTCAATACCCCAACAACTCTACCGCCGACTATCCCTGTGCCAACACTCACTTTGTTGCCTGCCAAGACACCAAGCCCAACGCCAACAGAGAGAGAAATGGCTATGCCTACAGACAAACCCTCAACTGGTGAGACCCGGATACGGGTAATTATTGGTGACACGGTCCTGAC
>JAOACU010000036.1:0-12045 GCA_026417715.1 Anaerolineae bacterium
TGATTCCCAGCGCGATGAACATCAACACAACGAAGACGATGTGCGCGTCTGGACGATCATTGGGGTTGGGGCGACCATCTAGGGTTGCTCCTACATTTCGCGTCTTTTCGCGTTCTTTCGCGTCTCTTTCGCGCCCTTTCGCGTCTCTTTCGCGCCCTTTCGCGTCTCTTTCGCGTTCGCAGATCATTTACCCAATAACCAATCGAAAAACCCGCGCGCGGCATCGGGCGCGCTCGCGGCAATTGCATCGCGTCCAATGCGGATGAACTCGAACACGAATCCGCTGAAGAGCGCGATGAACACGCACAGCGCGAGCAAGCGCACCGTGTTCTTGGTTTGTTGCCGTCCCGTTGCACTCTCGACGAATTCATCGCCGCGCACAAAGAAAATCCACGCAAGGCGTAGCAAAAAGTAGAACGCGAGCAGGGTAAAGATGATAAAGACAAATGTCAGCGGCGAGGAAAAATTGCCTTCGAGAATTTTTTGGAGGAGACTAGCCATACGTGCTCCTTGTGGCGTATTACGTGATACGTATTACGTAATACGTGATGCGTGATGCGTGAACCTCGAACCTTGAACCTCAAACTTTGAACTTGCAACCTGAAACCGCAATCATTATACGCTGGGTTAGTGAATTTGACAATCGTGAAAAACATACGTTGGCTAATTTAGCCCGCGAAGGCGGGCTTGGGGTTGTTGTCGCGGCGACTTCGAGTCGCCAACTCCGACTTTGCATCAACCGTGGCGCAAAATCTTAAAGCGATTGAACACATAGCAAGAGTATGGTATAATGATCGCAATGACCGATCTTTTTCTCGGCACACAAGGTTGGGCATACAAAAGTTGGGTTGGTGTGTTTTATCCTGAAGGCACCAAGCCCAACGACTATCTCACTGAATACGCCAAACATTTTCGCGCCATCGAAATTGATAGCACCTACTATGCTATCCCGCGTCCGAGCAGTGTGGAGCAATGGCGCGATGCGGTACCCGCGCATTTTCGTTTTACCGCAAAGTTTCCGCAGATCATCACGCACGAGAAAATGCTCAAGGACGCGGAACGCGAGACCGAACAATTTCTTTCGACGATGGCACTGCTGGGCGACAAGTTGGGTCCCCTCCTCCTCCAATTTCCATACACCTTTACTCCCGATCAACGCGATACGCTTGCGCGCTATCTGGACACGCTTCCCACACAATTTCGTTACGCGGTCGAAGTGCGTCAACGCGGTTGGCTGACCGATGCGTTCTTCGATTTACTCAAACAACATCGTGTTGCGTATGCCATCTCGGATTATGGCTATATGCCGCGCCTCACGCGCGTTACCACCGATTTTGCGTACATTCGTTTGCTCGGTAGTCGCAAGGATTTCAAGGACGAACAATTCGATCGCGTGCGCTTTAATCGCGGTGCCGATTTGAAACGCTGGAGCGATTGGATGATCGAATTGAACAAACAAGGTGTTGCTGTGTGGGCGTTCGTGAACAATCGCTATCAAGGTCATTCGCCCGCAACTGTGCGCGCGTTGATCGAACGAATCCAATCTGCCGAATGAAAGACACGGACATTCACGCCATCATCAAGATTTTGCGACGCGTCACGCGCACATGGCGCACACCCTACGTCACCGAATTGTCGCAACAGCGTCGCGAGCCGTTCCACATTCTCATCTCTACACTCTTGAGTCTGCGCACCAAAGACGCGGTGACCGCCGTCGCGTCGCAACGTTTGTTCGCGCTTGCCGATACGCCCCAAGCGATGCTGCGCTTGACGCCGCGCCAAATCGAACGCGCGATCTATCCGGTCGGTTTTTATCGCATCAAGGCGCGCAACATTCTGCGTGTATGTCGCGTACTCATCGAGCAGTACGATGGACGCGTGCCCGACGAGATTGACGCGCTCTTGAAACTGCCCGGCGTTGGACGCAAGACGGCGAACTTGGTCGTCACACTCGGTTACGGCAAGCCGGGAATTTGCGTGGATACGCACGTGCATCGCATCACGAATCGGTGGGGCTATGTGAAAACCAAGACGCCCGAACAAACCGAGATGGCATTGCGCGAAAAATTGCCGCGCGCGTACTGGATCGAAATCAACGATGAACTGGTTGCACTAGGGCAAAATGTTTGTCATCCCACTTCGCCCAAGTGTTCGATCTGTCCTGTGCGCGCCTACTGTGATCGGGTGGGAGTGACGCGGAGTCGGTGATTGGGTTTAGGTGATTGGGTGATTAGGTGATGGGGTGATGGGGTATGAATTGGCGGCGTTGGTTCTTTGAGTGGCAATACTGGTTTGGCAAACCACGATGGGACACAAATGTTACACCACCCGAAGTCGTGGCATACATCGAAAGCACAAGTGCGCGCGGGCGCGCGCTCGATTTGGGATGCGGTACGGGTACCAATTCGATTTTTCTTGCCCAGCACGGTTTTGAGGTTGTCGCTGTAGATTTCTCGCGCAAAGCGATTGCCCGCGCGCGTGACAAGGCACGCCGCGCGCGCGTCGCGATTGATTTTTACGTTGCCGATGTGACGCGGCTCGACTTTTTGAACACGTCCTTTGATTTCTTACTTGACGTTGGTTGCCTGCATGGCATCGAACCCGCGCATCGCACGCGCTACGCCGAACATCTCGCGCGCCTCACGCGTGCGGGCGCAGTGTTTATGCTGTACGCGTTCGCGCCACTGCCGCCCGATGCGCCGCGTCCGCGTCTGCGTCCGCGTAGCGTCGGCATCACTGAAGAGCAGGTGCGCGCGCTGTTTGCAGCGCATTTCGATGTGGAACGCGTGCAACACGGCACCGAGCGCGGCGAGCGCGCGAGCGCGTGGTATTGGTTGCGCCGTCGCTAATCGCGCGAAGCAATCTCGACGAGTTTCAAAAAGCCCCACACGATACCTACGATCAACAACGTACCGACGAAAAACGTGAGCGCGGTGAGGAATGCCTCTCTGCCCCAGAATAGCGCAATCAATCCTCCACCCACGATGAGCGCAATCAAAACGCCACCGATGATCAACTCACGCTCAACTTGTCCACGATAGCGGCGCGAGTCGAAAGAACTGGGCTTGCGTGAACTCATTTCTGTTCCTCCATTCCAACTTGTCAGCCCGCGCGTCTTGGAGTAAAATACGTTTGCCGAACAGGAGCGGACGATGACGCGCTGGCTCAGTTTGGGTGATTGGATTGCGATTCAACGTTTGCAGCAACGCGGCGTGCAGTTGGATTTTGAACGCGCCGTCCTCTGGCCCCACACTCCGCTCCAAGCCGCGCTGGCAATGCATATGCCTCTTTCTCCCATTGGCGCGGAAACTCTCGTGCTTTATCCACCTGCCACTTTACGCGCGCGCGCGCTGGGCTTTTTGCAAATGCGCGCGCGACGTGGTCGCCCCGAAGTAGATGTGACGTTCCTCGCCCCCGCGCTCGATGCCGACACCGATGCAGTTGCCATTTGGTATCGTTTGTTAGCCGAGTGTGTTCACGTGATTGGCGCGCGCGGCGGGCAACGCGTGTTCGCACAAATTCCGTTGGGCAATGGTATCGAAGATGTTTTGCGTCAAGCCGGCTTTAACGCGTACGCGCGCGAAGAGATTTTCTGTTTGTGTCGTTTCCCCAGCGGACTCGCAAAGACTCATCTCTTGCGCCGACAACGCGCACACGATGGTTGGAATCTATTGCGACTCTACACGGAAGTCACACCGCGCACCGTGCAACTAGCCGAGGGGATGTTATCACCCGAAGGTCAAGGAGGCAAACTAGGCGATTGGTGGGATCAGACGCGCGGAGCAGGATACGTTCTGGAGAAAGACGGCGAACTGGCAGGTGCGGTGCGTATCCAACGCGGACGCGCGGCATATTGGATGCGTTTTGGTCTTCACCCTCAAGCGCGCGATGCGGCAGAAGAACTTGTGCACGGCGCGCTTGCGTTGCTGTGGGCAGCCCCACCGCGCCCAATTTATTGCAGTGTGCGCGAGTACGAAAGTGGTATCACTAGCGCATTGCAAGCACTCGGCTTTGAACATCAACAGACGCGTTGCCTGTTGGTGAAACACACTACCGCGCGCGTCAAACCTGCCGTCCCCAAGTTACTTCCCGCGCTCGAACAATCGCCCCAAGCCGCACACATCTCTAGCCGAATGGTGGGCTAAACGGATGGGTAGAAAACGGTAACGAGTTGATTTAGACCTCACAAGTCAGACCTGTGAGGTCTAAACCTTTCTCACACGATCAACCTCGCGCCGCGCTGCGGACGCTCGTCAAGACGATGCAACCCCAGTTCTTCTGCCCACTGCACGGCGCGCGCAAATTCTTCGCGCGTGATGCGGCGATTCAATTCGGGAAACGTCGCGGCTCGATAGCACGGACGATACTGGGTCATCAAGTTGATGTACGTGTTCCGCGAAATTTCTTCCGCAAGAAAGCGCAACACCTCGCGCGTCCCCGCTAAATCGTCTGGCAAAATCAGGTGACGAATCAGCAAGCCGCGCTGGGCGATGCCGCGCGCATCGAGTTGCAAATCGCCTACTTGACGATGCATCTCTTTGACTGCCGCGCGATTCACCGAAGGATAATCGCGAATCTTGGAGTACTTGCGCGCGAGTGTCGCATCCGCGTATTTCATATCGGGCATATAAATATCAATCACCCCATCGAGCAATTGCAGCGCCGCGAGTGAATCGTAACCACCAGTGTTGTACACCAGCGGCACGCGCAAGCCCGCTTGTGCCGCAATCAACGTCGCGGCGAGAATTGGTGCAACCACGTGACTGGGACTGACAAAATTGATATTGTGACATCCCGTTTCTTGCAAACGTAACATCATCGCTGCGATCTCTTCGGGCTCGACTTCGGTGCCCTCACCGAATTGGCTGATCTCATAGTTCTGGCAGTACTGGCAACGTAGATTGCACCACGAAAAGAAAATCGTCCCCGAGCCGCCATAGCCGACGAGCGGCGCCTCTTCGCCAAAGTGCGGATGAAAACTCGCGACCACCGCGCGCACACCCGTACGACACACTGTTCCCTCTATCGTCTCATAACGATTCACGCGGCATTGATTCGCACACAAGTCGCACGCGTGAAGACGTTGATATGCCGCGCGCACGCGTTCCGCGAGTTCCCCTGTGCGTAACAATCGTAAATATGCTGGTTCAAACATAATTCACTCACCTAACGTAGGACAAGTTTCAAACTTGTTCTACTCTGCATAACATAATTCAATCATACTCACAGAAAGTCGAGTTGGCAAGTCTGCGTTGACAAATTCCCAACGCAGTGTTAATCTACGCGTGTGAGCGCGCACACGACACAAGAAGTTGATCTTGGCGAAGGGATAACGACCTTGATTTTGTTAGCCCTTGTCTTGCTCAGTCTTGCGGGTTCTGTCGCGGCGGCAGAGTGGACGGATGGTTTACACATCTTGAGTTGGTCGGTCCTCGCGGGCTTGGGTTGGGGCTGGCTCTCTGCCAAGATGCGCCGCATACCGAGCATAGGCGCACATTTTGTCGCGCTGGTTCTCACCGTTCCTGTGACTGTGCTCCTCGTCGCATCACTTTTGTCGGCAAAACTCACGTTGGAAGAGAAACTCGTTGTCTTGGGGGCGCGTGTGCTCGAATGGTGTGAGCGTGTGGCGTCTGGAGGTTCAGCCAGCGACAACCTCGTCTTTGTCATTCAACTGACTGCGCTCGCGTGGCTTGTTGCCTACGTCGCTGCATGGTTTGTCTATCGGCGACGGCAAGTGTGGGGCGCGCTCGTGCCGAGCGGCGCGGTATTGCTCATCAATTTGTTCTATGCCGCGCAAACCGATTTCTACTTGGGACTCTATCTACTGAGCGCGTTACTCTTACTCGTCCGCACGAACCTCCACGCGCTCGAACGCCGCTGGCGCGCTGCATCCATTGGCTACACCAGCGATGTGCAACTCGATGTGATGGGGTACGGCGCGCTGTTCGCGTTCCTCTTGCTCGTCGTGGTTGCGTTTCTTCCCGCCAGCGCACCCGGACCCACATGGCTCGCGTTACTCGATCCGTTGCAAGAACCCTGGCACAATCTCGAAACACACTTTGCGCGCGCGTTCAGCGCACTGCGCGCCGTACCGCGTCCCGCGCCGATCGCCTTTTCCAGTTCCGCCTTGACGATGGGTGGTCCCATCGCGCTGGGGCAACGCCCGGTGATGGACGTGCGCGCCGACAACGGTCGGTATTGGCGCGCGCGCGTCTATGACAAGTACCAAGCCGGTACGTGGTTTAGCGCGCACCTTGAGCCGTTGTTGCTCAATCCTAACGACATGCGCCTCGATACCCCCCAGGGGTATCTGCGTGTCGAGGTCACTCAAACGATCACGCTTTACCTCAACGATCAGAACATCCTCTACGCTCAATCCCAACCGATTCGTTTCAGCATGCCGATTGAAGCGCGCGTCGCCACAGACCCTCTCGATTTGACACTCGCGCGTGCGCGGCGTACCTTGCGCGCGGGCGATACCTATACCGTCGTTTCTGCGATTAGTGTCGCTGACGAAGATTCTTTGCGCGCCGATACGACCGATTATCCTAACTGGATTCGCGCGCGCTATTTACAACTTTCCGACGATTTGCCCGCGCGCGTGCGTGCCAAAGCGCGCGAAATCGCCGCGCCGTTTTCCAATCCATACGACCGTGCCGTCGCGCTCGAAAAATTCTTGCGCGCGCACATCACGTACGATGAAAACGTGAGCGCGCCGCCTCTCGGTGTGGACGGTGTGGACTATGTGCTCTTTGAGCGACCGGCGGGTTACTGCAACTATTACGCCTCGGCGATGGCGGTGATGGCGCGCACACTGGGTATTCCCGCGCGCGTCGTTTCGGGTTACGCGCTTGGTCACTATGCTGATGGCGTGTTCCACATCGTCGAAGCCGATGCGCATTCGTGGGTGGAAATCTATTTTCCCAGTTACGGCTGGATCGAATTCGAGCCGACCGCGACCAAACCCGAAATTGAACGTCCCAAGCGCGCGCAAGCCACACCTGAAAATCCCGATGTGGATCAAGCCGCCGCCGAACAACGTCGTCGTGAACGCAATCGCGCGGACGAAATGGAGGAAGAAGATTGGGGTGCAGCGCTCATCCCCGCGCGCATCGGGCGATTCGATGAACGCGCCGCGATATTTTGGCTAGTCGGTGTTCTTGTGTTGGCATCAGGAATCATCGTTGGAGTGCGACGTTGGACGCGTGTGCGACGACGCGCGCGCCTCGCGCCTGCGGCACGTGTGTACGAAGAAATGCTCGAACGCGCGCGTTGGTTAGGACTGCGCGAGGAACGCCACACCACGCCACTCGAACGCGCGCAGGTAATTGGTAACCTCGTGCCCGACGCGCGCGCGGCGACCGCGTGTATCGCCACGTTCTACACGCGCGAACGTTTCAGCGCGCGTCCACTCGACGCATCGGAACGTGCGACCCTCGCGCGCGCGTGGGAGATGTGGCGCGCAGCGTGGTGGCGCGGCGTGGCACAGCATACAGCAGATCGCATCTTTGTTCCCGCGCGTCGGTTTATCAAGCGCGCCCATACTAACCAACGCTACTACTGAGAAAAGAAATAATTTTCAACGCTCTTGGGGAGAAAAAGATTTTTAAGAGTTGAGGTTTGTTTTGGAATTTCGCCTCAACGAGTACCGAACGAATAAACGAATCTGCGCGACACTCGTTTGTTTGTTCGTTGCCCATTCGTTGAGGCAATTTCTAAAACCGTTTTCTACCCATAAGCGATTTTCAATCCTCAATCTAAAATCTGCAATCTACAATCTGCAATCGTGGGGTGTGTATGCCAGAACACGTTTACATCAAAGACCTTGCCAACCATCTGGGTCAAGAAATCGTGATGAAAGGTTGGCTCGCTGACAAAACCGACAAGGGCAAGTTGCAATTCTTGCGCTTTCGTGATGGCACTGGCTTTATCCAAGCCGTCGTCTTTCAAAAAGAGGTCTCGCCCGAAGCGTTCGACGCGGTCAAACGCTTGACCCAAGAATCGTCGCTCATCCTCACCGGCATTCCACGCGTCGAGCCGCGCGCGCCGGGTGGTTATGAACTCGCGGTCAAAGACGTACAAGTCGTGCACATCGCCGCCGAGTATCCCATCACGCCAAAGGAACACGGCATCGAATTTCTGATGGCGCATCGGCATTTGTGGTTGCGTTCGTCGCGACAACACGCAATTTTGCGCGTGCGTGCGCGCATCATCAAAGCGATTCGCGATTGGCTCGATAGTCACGGCTTTTTGCTGGTGGACACGCCGATTCTCACACCGTCCGCGTGCGAAGGCACAACGACGCTCTTCGCCACCGATTATTTTGGTGTGCCCGCGTATCTCACGCAGAGCGGACAACTCTACAACGAAGCGACCGCGATGGCGTTTGGCAAAGTGTACTGTTTTGGTCCGACGTTTCGCGCGGAAAAATCAAAGACGCGGCGTCACCTCACCGAATTTTGGATGGTCGAACCCGAATGGGCGTACGGCACGCTCGACGATTATATGCGCGTCGGCGAAGAGTTTGTCTCGTCCATCGTGCAAACGGTTTTGCGCGATTGTGCGAACGAACTCAAGGTGCTCGAACGCGATACCGCGCCGCTCGAAAAAGTGACACCACCATTTCCAAAAATTTCATACACCGAAGCCGTTGAACTGTTACAGAAAAATGGTTTCCCTGATTTCAAGTGGGGCGATGATTTTGGTGCGCCGCACGAAACGACGATTAGCGAGCAATTCGACAAGCCCGTGTTCGTGCATCGTTATCCCACAGAAATCAAAGCGTTCTATATGGCACCCGACCCGAACAATCCTCAAGGCGTACTCGGTGCGGATTTGCTCGCGCCCGAAGGATATGGCGAAATCATCGGTGGCGGTGAACGTTCGGCGGATTTGGCATACCTCGAACAGCAAATCGAAAAACACAAACTGCCGCGCGAGGCGTACGAATGGTACTTGGATTTGCGGCGCTACGGTTCGGTGCCGCACTGTGGTTTTGGTTTGGGCGTCGAGCGTACCGTCGCGTGGATTTGCAAACTCGATCACGTGCGCGAGACGATTCCATTCGCGCGGATGTTAGAAAAAATTTATCCGTGATACGTGAGACGTGATGCGTGAGACGTGATGATTGGAGGTGGAAAATGGCGGCAATACAAGTGGCACCGCAACTCGAATCTGTGCTTGAGCACTTGCAAGGCGCAACGCTCGACGAGAAACTGGTTCGTCTCATTGCCAATGAACTGCGGCGCAATCTTGAACAGGTGGAACGCGATACACTTGAATTTGAAATCAAGTATGGAATGGACTATGATCAATTCGTCACGAAATTAGAACGTGGCGAATTGGGTGATCCGTTCTCCTATGAGCGCGAACAAGATGCGATGCGCTGGGAGAGTTTGATCGCTGAAAAAAGATTGTGGTTAGAGCAACTCCGTCGCGTCGAAGGGCTTTTGAAATGAGCATTGCGGAATTTAAAAATCGAGTTGCCGCCGCGCTGGCAAAGCATTTGCCTTATACCACAATCCATTTTGAAGAACGACGTGGCACTGAGATACGCGGACATGTGCACATTGACGACGTGACACGGATCGAAATCTACTACAGTGCTATCACAGGCAAGACGAGTTATGCGCTTATCCAAGCAGACAAACGCATCTTTGGCTACGATAACTTTCGCTTTTGGCATTGCCATCCTGCGCATAATCCTGATGAACACGTGATGTGTGAAGAACCTACACCTGAGCGCGTTCTGCGCGAGATGAGACAAATTCTTGGTCTAGAGTGACGTGCGCTTGAAACTCGATCACGTGCACGAGACGATTTCGGGTAGTGATCAAAAAGTAATGCCGACAGTGTCATTCTGAGGCGCGTTTTTTGCAGTGCTGAGCGAAGCCGAAGCAAGAATCTCTCAAAGGACTTCGAGACCCTTTGCGGAGTTTACCCCGACGTAAGGAACTTGTCCTGAGCGAAGCGAAGGAAGGGCTCAGCGTGACAAAGTACCTTACCAGCATTGCTTTCGTAGCACTGCCCGATTTCGTTCGCGCGAATGTTGGAGAAGATTTACCCGTAACGATTGACCTGTTCGTCCAAGCATGTTATACTGTCCATACGAGGACAAAAAAGTCATATCGGCTCTGATTTTGTCACCAAGAGGACAACCTTGTGAATGCAGAGAGTCATTTACAAAAAGCCAGAGAACTCGAAGGCACCATTGAGTTTCTAATGAGTGATCCACAGAGAGAACGGCATCTTGCCTCGATTGTTGAGACCATCTACGGTGCCGCTCAGCACTGGATCGCTTATGTGATGCAAACGCGGCACGGCATTCATCTTGATACACACGCGGGTATGGCGCGCTTGTTGCGAGAGTACGGGTATCTGGACATTGCCAATTTGTTTGGAAGATTAGACGGATTACGGGTAGGGCGATGGTACGGCGGCAAGGGAAATGGAGAGGTGATCACAGAATGCCAAAACATCCTCGCTCAAATTCGGCAGTGGGCAGTAGAGTGATTCCCGAAATCATTCGTCCCTTGTTAGGGGAATTTATTGCACACGCCGACGAAATTCCTGGCTTGGTGAGCGCGATTTTGTACGGCTCAGCAGTACGCGGTGAACTACATACCAAAAGCGACGTGGATGTTCTGCTTTTGTTCGATACGGATCACGATCCTGAACTGGGCGAGGAGGCAACAATTGCACAGCGAATCGGGCAAACAGCCGCACTGCGCACACGCTGCCCATACACCTTTTCGTTCGTCATCAACGATGTCAAAAACTTGCGGCAACTTGATTCGGATTACCTCTGGAACATTACCAAAGAGGGTATTGTGATTTGGAGTCGTCCCCAGTATTTACTTGGCTTACACGAGTTGCCGCTTGAACCGTATCTCATCATCACGTACGATCTCAGCAAAATATCTGCCAAAGACAAGCGCGCTGTTCATCGCGCGCTGTATGGTTATCGAACGCGCCGCGTCGTTGCGGGCAAGGTGTACGAGAGTACTAGTCCAGGATTGGTGCGCGGAAAAATTCGTCGCCTTGCGGCGAGTGTGATTCTTGCCCCGGCAAGTCAAGCAGATAAAATTCTCGATGCCCTGCGCGCGCGTGGTGTGCCCACTCAGCAAACCAAGGTGTGGGGATGAATCGAAATCGCAAATCTGCAATCTGAAATCGGAGGACACAATGGAACGCGTAGCACTTTACTTGCAAGACAAACACGAGATTCGTGAGGGAATGGAGTATGTGAAATACGCCGAGGCGCGTGGCTTTGAAGCGGTGTGGCAAGCCGAGTCGCGACTGGTGCGCGATGCGATCGTGCCGATGGCGGCGTTTGCAGCGGTCACGTCGAAAATCAAAGTCGGTAGCGGCGTCATCAACAATTGGACGCGCAACATCGGCTTGCTCGCGGCGACATTTCTCACGCTCGACGATCTTGCGCCGAATCGAATCATCTGCGGCATCGGCGCGTGGTGGGACCCGCTCGCGAAAAACGTCGGCATCGAACGACGCAAGCCGTTACTGGCGATGCGCGAAACCGTCACCGTGTTGCGCGATCTCCTCGCGATGAAACGCGTCACGTTTCACGGCGAATTTCATCACGTCGAAGGCATCGAACTCGATGTGGTGCACGGACGGCGCGAGCCGCGCAATGTGCCGATTTACATCGGCGCGACCGGCGACGCGATGATGGAACTTGCCGGCGAAATCGCCGATGGCGTGGTGCTCAACTATTGCGTGCCGCCCGAATACAACCTCAACGCGCTCAAGCATCTGGAAATCGGCGCGAAAAAAGCCGGACGCAAACTTGATGACATTGATCGCCCGCAACTCGTCGTTTGTTCGGTGGATCGCGATCACAAAAAAGCGGTTCAAGCCGCCAAGGAACTCATCACCCAATATCTGGCGCAACAACCGCACATCGCCAAAGCCAGCGGTGTGACGAAGGACGTGGTGGAGAAGATCCAGAGCATCCTGGGCTGGCCGGCAACCAAAGAACAAATCGAAAAGGCCATGGTCTATGTGCCCGATGAACTGGTGCTGAAG
>JAOACU010000036.1:12055-15169 GCA_026417715.1 Anaerolineae bacterium
TCGCCAAGGCGAGTCAAACACCTGAAGAAACGGTGAAGAAGATTCAGAGTATCTTGGGCTGGCCCGCCACCAAAGAGCAAATTCACGAGGCGATGCAGTTTGTGCCCGATGAACTCATCGAGCGCATCACCGCGAGCGGCACCCCCGATGAAGTGCGCGCCAAAGTCGCGCAGTATCGTCAGTATGGTTGCACCTGCCCGATTCTGTATCCGCTCGGCGATGATGTGAAATTGATGATTGATACGTTTGCACAGTGTTAGAGTATTCAGTGCCAAGTATTCAGTATTCAGTGTTCAGTGTTCAGTGATTGCCGCAACACTGAACACTTGAACACTGAACACTGGCTTCACTTTCGGAGAAACGATGTTAAATCTCCAAGAAATTCACAAACCCACCACGCTTGCTGATGCGCTAAAATTGTTGCAACAACCGAACACGATCGCGCTGGCGGGTGGCACACAGTTGCTTGCGGATAAACGACGCGATGTGCGCGCGGTGGTAGATTTGAGCGCGCTGGGACTAACCTACATTCGCGAGCACGAAGGCGCGGTGGCGATTGGTGCAACCACCACCCTCGCGATGCTCGCCGAGTCACCGATTCTGCGCGCGCTGGCAAACGGCGTGATTGCACAAGCCGCGCATCGTAGCACGTCGAGTATCCTGCGCCATCAAGCGACGATTGGCGGCACACTCATCGCCGAACCTGCTGGCATTCTTGCCGTTGCACTCGTCGCGCTCGATGCGCGCGTGACCATTGTTGGCACAGACACGCGGACGATGCCGCTGGTGGAATTCTTGCCCGCGCGCGCATCGTTGTTGCGCGGCGCGCTGGTCACCGAAATCACTGTGCCGCTGACGAACCCGCGCGCGACAATCGAGAGTGTGGCGCGCACACCCAGCGACAAGCCGATTGTGTGTGTAGTCGCGGCGGCGCGCATCGAGAACGGCGTGGCGCGCGCAGTGCGTATCGCATTGGGAGGTGTGAGCGAAACCGCGTGGCGCGCGCACGCGGCGGAGCAAACGTTAGAGGGACAATCTCTCGACACGGCACGCATCGAAGAGGCGGCGCGCGTCGCGGCGCGAGATGTGTCACCGCCCGGAGATTTTCGCGGCAGTGCCGAGTATCGCAAGGAGATGGCGCGCGTGCTTTTGCGGCGCGCAGTGAGCGCGTTAAGTTAAAAACAAAAAAGGCAAAAGTTGAAAAACTTTTGCCTTTTTCGTTTCTTCTATTCCTCTTCGGTTGCGTAGATGCGCACGCGGCGTTTGGGTTCTTTGCCGAGCGAACGTGAGAACAAGTTTGCGCGGCGCGCGGCTTCGTGTTGTTGCCGACGAATGTACGCACTCTGCGGCGCGAGTTCGACCGAATGCGCGCCGTTGCGAATTTGTTGAATTGCCGCTTCCACTTCTTCCAGCGCGGCTTGGAGCGGATCGGTCGAATCGGGGAGACCGCACAAATCTTCCAACAGTCCTTCCATTTGCGCGAGTGTGTTCGAGCGCAGAACGTACACGGGCACGCCGCGTCGTTCCGCATCGGTCACAATTGGCGGACGCTTGCGATAGTAATTCTTCAATGTGACGACGACATCCGCGCTGTGCACATCGTTAGCGATTTGAATCGGCGCGTTCAAATTCTTTGCTGCTTGTTCCAAGCGATCCTGACTCACGCCGTACGGGAACAAACGGAGTGCGCGCGGTTTTTCTGTGACGCGCGTTTCGCGCGTCGAAGGACGGACTGACGGCGCGGGCTTTTCGATGCGCACTTGTCCATCCACTTCGCGAATGCGAATTTCGGGTTCGAGCGCGCGCCCGCGCAAGAGCGCGTCTACGGCTTGCGCAATGTCGTGATGCACTGCCAGACGATTGCGCTCTTGAATTTCGATGAGCACATCGAACGTCGGTGGGGCTTTGCGTTCGAGGATGGACTTTTGCGTGCCGCGTCGTCGCGCTTCTTCGTCGGAAAGCGTGACCGATTGGATGCCGCCGATCAAATCGGCGAGCGTCGGGTTCATCATCAGGTTGTCGAGCGAATTGCCGTGCGCGGTGCCGATGAGTTGCACGCCGCGTTCTGCAATCGTGCGCGCGGCTTCGGCTTCCAACTGCCGCCCGATTTCGTCAATGATGATGACTTCGGGCATATGATTTTCGACGGCTTCGATCATTACCTCGTGTTGCAAAGTCGGTGTGGGCACTTGCATTCGCCGCGCCTTGCCAACAGCAGGATGCGGCACATCGCCATCACCGCCGATTTCGTTCGACGTGTCCACAATCACCACGCGTTTTGTATCGCTGAGGATGCGCGCCGATTCGCGCAACAGCGTCGTCTTGCCAACACCGGGGCGTCCGAGAATCAACACACTCTTGCCAGATTCGATGATATCGCGAATAATTTCGACCGTGCCATACACCGCGCGTCCGACGCGACACGTCAACCCCACGATGCGTCCCTGCCGATTGCGAATGCACGAGATACGATGCAACGTGCGCGGGATACCGGCACGATTATCGGTAGTGAATTCGCCGATGCGCGCGACGACGTAATCCAAATCGGCTTGGTCTACTTCGCGCGAGTTGAGCGTGAGCGACTCGTTGACAAAGCGCGCTTCGGGCACGCGTCCCAAGTCGAGTACCACTTCGAGTAGTTCATCGCCACGATTGAGTTCGCGCAAGTGCGTCTGCACGCGCGGCGGAAGAACATTCAAGAGTAAATCGAGATCGTCGGTAATCAGTTGTTCTGGACTCAAAAACACCTCTGGGAATTTTCGATTTTCGATTTGCGATTTTTGATTTGCGATTTGCGATTGGTAATTATAACACCATCTTATCAAGCGTCAAATGAATTGTTGTTAAAGACCCACGGCTGGTGCAGAGTTGGCGACTCAAAGTCGCCGCGACAAAAAACCCAAAGCCGCCCGTTCGGCGGCTAATCTAGCCCGCGTAGAGTCTGCCGAAGGGCGGGCTTCGGGTAGTTGTGGGAGCGAATGGATTCGCTTCGCTCACCACAAGATTTATTCGCCTGTCAATAGACTTTGCACCAGCCCTGCTGTTAAAGACCTCCGCTTTTGGGTAGAAAACGGTATTAGACATCGCCTCAACGAATGGGCAACGAATAAACGA
>JAOACU010000361.1 GCA_026417715.1 Anaerolineae bacterium
CCTGCGGCGATCAATGCTGCTGCCGCTTGACGCGCTTTGGCAGGATCGTACCCCGCGAAGATCCAACGCACATCTGCGGTGGTTTTGGGGTTGACTTCGCGCACGCCCAGCGCAAAGGCGTTGATGTGTCGAATCACTTCAGGGATGGGATGCGCGGCAACATAACCCACTTTGCCACTCTTGGTCATTGCGCCTGCCATCAAGCCATTGAGGTAATACACTTGATAAAAATCGGCAAAATAGTTGCCCGAGTTGGGTGCGCGCTTGAAGCCAGAACAGTGGAAGAAAATCGTGTTGGGATATTTCTTCGCGGCGGCAAGGGTAGCATCCATATACCCAAAACTGGTCGTGAAAATCACATCGCACTTTTCTTCCACCACATACCGATCCAAGTACCGATCCACATCCGCTTCGGCGACGGCTTCGGCGTACGCCGTTTTCAGCCAAGGAAATTTCTTTTCGACGTAGAGTCGCCCTTCGTTGTGCGCGTGAGTCCACCCAATATCGCCGATGGGACCGACGTAAATCCAGCATGCCTTGAGTGTTTTGACGGCGGGCGCGGGAGTGGCGGGTGCAGGCGGTGGGGTAGCAGGCGCGCACGCGGCAACCACCACAGCCAAGACGATCAACACCGTGACGAACCAAACTCGCTTGGACATCTCAAACCCTCCTTTTTCGATTTTTGGGAATTTTTACCGTCCGAACGCGCGCTGAATGATTTTTTCCGTCTTTTTCCGCATCACCCCCTTTCGTCCAATGAGCCAATTACCCAATGAGCCAATGAGCCAAATTTGGCTCATTGGTTCATTGGCTCATTGGTTCATTGATCGGCAAACACCGACACAAAATCAAACTTGTTCACATCCACCAAACCCTTGTCAGTGAGTTTCAATTCGGGAATCACAGGCAGCGCAAGGAACGAGATTGCCATAAACGGCGCGTGCAAAGGCGAACCGAGATCGCGCGTGACGGCGGCGAGATCATCCAATTGCTCACGCACGCGTTCGAGCGGTTGATCGCTCATCAAGCCGGCGATGGGAAGTGGCACGCGCGCAAGCACCTCGCCATCAGCAACGGCGACCAAGCCCCCTTGCATCGCGGCGATAGCGCGCGCGGCAGTCATCATATCGTCGTCGTTTGTGCCTACCACGATAACGTTATGCGAATCGTGCGCAACCGATGAGCCGATGGCGCCACGCTTGAGTCCCAAGCCGCGCACAAAACCGATACCGACATTGCCGGTGCCGCGATGCCGCTCAATCACGGCGACCTTGAGCAAGTCGCGTTCAGGATCGGCAACGACCCAACCGTTCTCGATGCGCGCGTCTTCGATGCTTTGCGTGGTGACAATTTGATCGGGCACCATTCCAATCACGCGTACTTTTTTGTGACCATTCGCCGGCAAACGCACATCCACCTTGCTCCAATTGATGTTCATCGTGTTGCGCACCGGCAAGTTGCGTGGTGGCACATCTTGAGGAACGATCCGTCCGTTGCGCGCGACGAGTTTACCGCCACGATACACTTGCTCGATCGTAAATTTATCAAAATTATCGAAAACAATCAAATCGGCGCGACGCCCTGGCGCAATCGCGCCGCGATCGTGCAAGTTAAAATACTCGGCAGCGTTGAGCGTGGCGATTTGAATCGCTACCACCGGATCAAGTCCCTCACGAATCGCCGTGCGAACGATATTGTCAATGTGCCCTTCGTCAATCAAATCGGCAGGAAAGCGATCATCAGTGACAAAGAGGATGCGCCGCGCGTTCTTGGCATTGACGACAGGCAAGAGGGCTTGGAGATTGCGCGCGTTCGACGCTTCGCGAATCATCACGCGCATTCCCAGCCGAATTTTTTCGCGCGCTTCTTCGACGGTGGTGCACTCGTGGTCACTCGCAATACCAGCGGCAACGTACGCTTCGAGATCGCGTCCGGTCAAGCCGGGCGCGTGTCCGTCAATTTGCCGATTGAAAAACGCGCGCAGTTTGTCCAACACTTCTTGGTCGCGCAAGAGAACGCCGGGATAATTCATCATCTCGCCCAAGCCGATCACCCAAGGATCGTTCTTGAACGGGATGAGGTCACTCCAGCGCAACACACCGCCGTTCGTTTCGAGGTGCGTTGCAGGCACACACGAAGGCACCATCACGTACACGCTGAACGGCGTGTACTTGCTCGCCTCCAACATATACTCGATGCCTTCGACACCGAGCACGTTGGCGATTTCGTGCGGGTCAATGATCACCGACGTCGTACCGTGTGGCACCACTGCGCGCGCAAATTCGTATGGCGGCACCATCGCGCTTTCGACGTGCACGTGCGCGTCAATCAAACCGGGTGCAACGTAGCGTCCAGCCAAATCAATGACACGTTGCGCGGGATAATCGTTACCCAGACCGACGATACGCGAATGCGTGATGGCAACGCCGGTCTCTTCGATTTCGCCAGAAAACACATTGACGACGCGCGCGTTCTTGAGGAGCAGTTCCGCTGGCTCCTCCCCGCGCGCGACGCGAATGAGGTGGGATATTTCCATAGGCCATTCATCCTCTCAGTTTTCGTTAGCAAGTTGCAGTGCTTCGGCAACAACCTGATCACTCAATCGAATACCACTTTGCGTGTCGCTTCAGGCATTTGCCATATCTCCCGCCAATTCGCTGGGCTCTACTCCTATTGGCGATAATCCAAAACGACCCAGCGCGAACATAAACTCGACGCGCCCCATTCCAGCAAGTCGTGCTGCCATTCCTGTAGAAATGCGTCCCAGTTCGTACAACTTGATTGCAAGCAAAAGTCGTGCCTCCGCCTCGAATTGTGCGGGGTCTTCTTTGAGAGACAGCAACAGTTCTTCTGGATATGGTATGCTCAATACATTCGTCGCCATTCTACCTCGTTCATCTTGTCAAGGACAATCAAGTATCACGATTATTTGCCATTTTGTTCTCATTTCAGCACGACGGCTAATGCCATTCGTTACTAGCCCGC
>JAOACU010000362.1 GCA_026417715.1 Anaerolineae bacterium
GAGCGGTGTTGCTCGTGTCGTTTGGTGGACTAGCGGCAGTGCTCATTGCACTCTACCTGAGTACGGGAACGCGCGTGCCGCTGTGGGATGCGCGTTGGCTAGGCGCGCTCCTTGACGATCCTGCGCCTAGCGTCGTCGTTCTCGTCGTAGCGATTGTGTTGTGGCGCTGGGGCATTCTCGCCGGACGTGAGCGTGTGCTGTACGATACGTTCGCGTTCAATTTCGCGCTCGGCGTGATGGCGTTCGTCATCGCGCTGGCTGTCGCGTTTAGCACGAATGTCGTTTCGTTGTACGAACTGGTGTTGCCCGTGTTGTTCTTTTTCGCGATTGGCTTGGGCGCGCTCGCGCTCTCTAGTCTGCAAGACGCGCGGCGATACGAAGGTGGACGCACCGGGCAACAAATCGCGCTCAATCGCTATTGGCTAGGCACAGTCGGCGTGATCATTGGCGCGCTACTTTTGGGTGGCGTATTGCTGACGCAATTTTTTGCACCCGACTATCTCGCGGGTATACTGAATGTGCTCACGCTCATCTTGAACTGGCTTGCGCAAATTTTGTTCTTGGTCTTGATCGTCGTCACGTTTGTCGTCTTTACGATTCTGGAATTTTTCGCGCGCTTGTTCCCGTCGCTCCAAATTTCTTCACGCGCGCAAGACCTTCGGACTCCAACTCTCTTTGAACCGTTCAAGGATTGGGAACAAGCCACGCACGCGCCGTCACCCCAGGTGTACGCTGTGCTGCAAATTCTTGCGGGCGTTATCCTCGCGGGTGTCATCGTGTTGATTTTTGCGTGGGCGTTTCGACGTTTTCGTTACTTGGACGAAGAAGAAATCGAAGAAACGCGCGAGACGATTTTTTCGTTCGACTTGGTGCGCGAACAACTTGCGCAATTGCTTCGCCGTCCGCGCGCCGAATCGTCCCGCGCGCCGTTCGTTGCCCTCGACGCTGACGACCCGCGCGCGCAGATTCGACGAACGTACCAAGCGTTGCTGGCATGGGCGGACGCGCGCGGTGTATCGCGTGCGCCGGGAATGACGCCGTACGAGTATGCGCGCGCGTTGGAACGCGAACCAGGCATTGATCGCGCCGCACTCACGTTCATCACGCGCGCATACGTCGAAGCGCGCTATAGTGCCGCATCGGTTGACGCGACGCGCGCACAAGAGGTGGCGCGCGCGTGGCAACAAATCGTACAATCGAAGGAAGGACAGTGATGGGTTTGAATCCCAACCAAAAGCGCGCTGTCACGGTGACACTCCGTTTGCTCGAAGAACGCTTGGCGGACATTGAACGCGTCATCGCGGCGGATGAGCGCGGCATTTTGTACGAGCGCGTCGCGTCGTTCACGCCAGCACAGCGCGCGCGGATGAACGAACTCATCAGCGCGTTGCGCGAACAAATTCGCTGTGCGGCGGAGGAATTCCACCTGTCGCGCGAATCGCAGAGCGCGGCGCGGTACGTCGTCGGCACGGTGTCGTTGTTGTGGGAGAGCGTCGAAGAGATTCGCGCGCGCAAACTCAAAAGTTATGGTAAGGTGGATCCGCAGTTGAAACAAACACTCGACCCGATTTTGCAACGCATCGTCCGCCTGTTGTTGGATTTGACCGCGACGGCGCAAGGCGATGCCGAGTCAAACGATTTTCAGATTTGACAAGTTTCCATGAAGAGCACGAAGAAACACGAAAGAATTTTTTTCTTCGTGCTCTTCGTGTTCCTTCGTGGAAAAGTTTTCTTTGACGCGGTGCGATATTCCGTGTAAAATGTTAGTGCCGATGAACGATTCGCAACCACGTGCGAACACTATTCGCGCGCGTCGCCGTCGTCGTTTGCCCCGCTGGTTTTTCATTCTCCCCGTTCTCACGACACTCTGCATCGTTTTCACGCTTCTCTTCGTGGGCTATCAACTTCTCTACCGCGACCGCGTGATTTTAGGCGTCACCGTTTTGGGGCAACCGATTCACGGCTTGACGCGCGAGCAGGTTCGAACTTTTCTCCAGCAACAATTCGGTGAACCCGAAACGATTCTCGCGCGCTATGGCGAACCGATGGTCTTGCGCGATGGCGCGCGCGTGTGGCGCGCCTATCCCTGGGAACTGGGACTGCGTACCGATTTTGCACCCGTCGCCGAAAGCGCGATTCTACTTGGACATCGCGGCAACTGGATTCAGGCGATCGTCGAACAAGCGCGCTGTTTGTGGTTTGGTTGTGACTTGGGTAGCGACGCGCAATTCGACGAGAGCGCGGCGCGCGCGTACCTCGCGTGGCTTGCACCACAGGTGGAACGTCCCGCGCGCGATGCGTCGTTACGACTCGATGGTGTGCGCGTCGTCGCAACGCCCGCGCAAAACGGACGCATGCTCGATGCCGCGCAGATGCTCGCGCAGATGAAGCATCGTTTGCTGAGCGGTGAGCGCGGTGAAATCACCATCGCATTTCGCGAGACTGCGCCACTGATAGACGATGCAACGATTGCGCCCGCCAAAGCGCAAGCCGAAGCGATTCTCGCCGCGCCGATTCTCCTGACGTTTGGTGAGCGCGCGTGGGCACTCGACCAAGCGATGCTTGCCGCAATGTTGACGATTCGACCGCAACGCGATGCCAGCGGCAAAATGACCCTGAACGTTTCACTCGACCACGCGCGGTTGACCGCGTATCTCAAGACGCTTGCGCGCGACATCAATCAACCGCCGCGCGACGCGCGTTTTACGTTCGACCCGAACACGCGCGCGCTCACGCCGATTGTCACGAGTCAGTACGGGCAACTGCTCGATCCCGAAGTCGCGGCAAAGGAAATCGCGCAACAAATTCTCGCCAGTGCCGCGCGCGCCGAATCGTCAAAAACATCACGCACGATGGCTTTGCCTGTGCAGGTGACCAAGCCGACGATTGCGGTGGAGGACGCACCGAAATTCGGCATCAAAGAATTGGTGGCGCAAGGGGTGAGTAGTTTCAAAGGATCGTCGGCAGGACGGCTCCAAAAC
>JAOACU010000363.1 GCA_026417715.1 Anaerolineae bacterium
AGAGACAGGGGTTGGGGGAGGTATTTTCTTTTTAGGAAGGAGGAACAACGCTCGGCTTGCAGTGCGCAAGCACGTAAAATATTTTATCGGTTAGGAGGACGTTATGAAACTCAATTGGCGAGTTGTTGTTCCGCTACTCGTGTGGTTGGTGCTGGTGCTGATTCCTGTACCCGAGGGATTGCAACAGCACTCGTGGTGGTACTTTGCAACGTTTGCCGCTGTGATCGTCGGCGTCATCTTGGAACCGATTCCTGCGGCAGCCATCGGCTTGATTGGCGTAACGTTTGCAACCGCAATGCGGTATGTGAACGCGAATGCCAGCCAAGCACTCTCCTGGGCACTCAGTGGCTTTTCCAACAGCGTCGTCTGGCTCATCTTTGCCGCGTTCGTCTTCTCAATCGGCTACAGCAAGACTGGGCTGGGACGACGCATCGCCTTGTGGTTGGTGCAAAAGTTGGGAAGCAACACACTGGGCTTGGGGTATGCCATCACCCTTGCCGACTTGGTGTTGGCACCGGGCACACCTTCCAACACCGCGCGCAGTGCAGGTACGATCTATCCAGTCATCCGCAACATCCCTGCGCTGTACGGTTCTGAACCCGGCGCGACCGCGCGCAAGATCGGGTCGTACATTATGTGGACGGCGTTCGCTGCAACCTGTATCACCAGTTCGATGTTCATCACCTCGCTCGCGCCGAATGCCGCCGCACTTCAGTTCGTCAAGACGGCGACCAAACTCGATGTGTCGTGGACGCAGTGGTTTCTTGGCTTTTTGCCCATCGGTGTCGTCTTGTTGATTTTGACACCACTCTTGGTGTACTGGCTCTATCCACCCGAAATCAAAACCAGCAAGGAGATTCCGGTGTGGGCGAGTCAAGAACTTGCCAAGATGGGCAAGGTGACCAAGCAAGAATGGATAATGGCGGCGCTCATCGTGCTGGCAATTTTCTTGTGGATCACCGGTTCAAACAAAGACATCACCTTGCCATATTTCGGCTCGCAGTTCATTGATGCCACGACGGTAGCGTTAGTTGGCATCGCATTGATGATCGTCACGCGCATCGTCACGTGGGAAGACATCCTGGGCAATCGTACGGCGTGGAACATTCTGGTTTGGTTTGCCACGTTGGTCACGCTGGCGGATGGTCTGAATCGCGTGGGCTTTATTGGATGGTTTGCCAAGTTGGCATCTGCACCACTCAAAGGACTCGATCCCATCTTGGCAATGGCGCTCTTGGTCGCGCTGTTCTTCTTCATCCACTATCTCTTTGCTAGTCTAACCGCACACACAACCGCCGTCTTGCCCGTCGTGTTGGCAGTGGGCGTGGCGATTCCGGGAATTCCACCCTTGATGTTCTCGCTCTTGTGCGTGTACGCGCTCGGTTTGATGGGTGTCATCTCGCCGTACGCAACCGGTCCCGCACCCGTGTACTACGGTTCTGGCTACATTGCGCCGGGCGATTTCTGGAAACTCGGTTTGATCTTTGGCATTATCTTCTGCGCCGCGTTGCTGATTATCGGCATCCCGTATCTCTCGATGGTCAAACTGTAGCAACCAATGGTGCTTGTTGTCATTCTGAGCGACCAAAGGGAGCGAAGAATCTCTAAGACCCGTCAGGTCTCGAACCTGACGGGTCTTTTTACATTCAGCGTGTCTAGACAAAAAGAGTGAGTTGATATACAATCGGCGGCGTTGACGATTCTTACGCAGGAGCAAAACGATGTCTGAACTGTTGGAACTGTATGAGCAAATTCGTACGTGTACCAAGTGCGACTTGGCAAAGGGACGTACGAACGCGGTTCCCGGCGAAGGTCCCGCCAACGCCGAAATAATGTTCATCGGCGAAGCGCCGGGCTTTCACGAAGACCGCGAGGGACGACCATTCGTTGGCGCGGCGGGAAAATATTTGGACGAGTTGCTCGCTTCGATTGGAATGCAACGCGAGAATGTGTATATCTGCAATGTGATCAAGTGTCGTCCACCGCAGAATCGCGATCCGCTCCCCGAAGAGATGGAGGCGTGTCGTCCCTATCTGGATCGGCAAATCGAATTGATCAATCCGCGAGTGATTTTGACGATTAGTCGTTTTGCAATGGCGCGCTGGTTTCCCGATAAAAAAATCTCCGAGATTCACGGCAAACCCAAGCGCATCGGCAATCGCGTGATTGTGCCGATGTATCATCCCGCCGCCGCGCTACATCAGCCCAGTCTCAAACGCGTGCTGGAAGAAGATTTCAAACGCGTGCCGCAAATCTTGAAGGAAATGGCGCATCTGCAAGAGGAAGAGGAAAGTAAACCTGCACCCGTCGCGCAACAGATGAGTCTGTTTTGAAATGAATGGGGCGATCGTCGGATCGCCCCATTTCAATTGCGTGGTCGTAACAAAATCACGCCCGTCAAAATCAATCCCGCGCCAATCAATTGTGGCAGTTCGAGCGTTTCGCCGAAAATCCAAAATGCAAGTGTGGCAGTGGTGACCGGCTCAAACGCGGCAAGGATGCTGGCAATACTCGCAGGCAAATAACTCAAACCGAGGGTGTACGAAGCGAAACCACCCAACGTGGGTCCCAGCGCAAGGAACACCAGCCAGCCCCAACCGTCCAGCGCAAGGTTAGACGGCATCACGCTGCCTTGCAAAAGCGCGAGGGGCCACAAAAACAGTGTGCCGAACAGAAATGCGTAGAACAACGCCGTCCAAGGAGAATAGCGTTGGGTTGCCAAACGTCCCAACAACGAGTAAGTGGCAAATGTGCACGCTGACCCCAACCCCGCCAAGATTCCCAACGCGTTCACGCGGATTTGTTGCGTGTCATACATTCGCGCGACGAGTGCACAACCGACTAACGCCAAGATCAACGCCAGCACTTTGAGTCGCGTGATGCGCTCACTCAAAAAACGCGCCGCAACGATTGTTACAAGGGCGGGACCCGTGTACAGGATGACCGTCGCGACTGCCGCGC
>JAOACU010000364.1 GCA_026417715.1 Anaerolineae bacterium
AAACTACGAGTGGTGGAAACGAGTCGCAGTAAAAATGACTATGCGCTGGGCAGATGTTGTGTTGCTGAACAGTGTGCATTTTCGCGATTTTGTCATCGCATATGAAGGCGCATCGCCAGATCGGTTGATAGTCATTCCTAACAGCATTCGTCTTGAAGACTATTCGCATCCCGTAGATAGAAATCGTTTGCGCGCTGAACTAGGTTTGGCGCCGAATCAAATCGTCTTGGGAAGTGTGGGGCGGCTAACGTATCAAAAGGGTTTCGATGTTTTGTTGTATGCGTTCTCGCTCGTACCACGTCAGGACATTGTGTTGGTCATCGCTGGAGTGGGTGAAGAAAAAGCCGCGCTCTGTGCGCTTGCCGCAAAACTCGGCTTGCAGGAACGAGTGCGTTTTCTCGGTTATCGGCGCGATGTGCCGCAACTGATGCCCAGTTTTGATCTGTACGTTCACGCCTCGCGATTTGAAGGAATGCCGATTGTGATTTTGGAGGCAATGGCGTCGGGATGTCCTATAGTCGCTACGGCTGTGGATGGCCCGCGCGAACTGATTGAAGACGGTGTGAGTGGTTGGCTGGTGCCGCCCGAACAACCGCAATTGTTTGCTCAAGCCATCCAAGCGGCATTGAGCGATCCTGCCGAAGCCCATCGGCGCGCGCGTGCAGCGCGAAGGCGCGTGGCGGAAAAATTTAATTTCGATGTTGTACTGGACTTGTGGGAAAAGGCATTCCAAGGTCAAGTGAATTGACGAGATACTCCAGTCTTGTCTATTGTCATCGTCAATAGCGACGGCACATCAGATACCTTGAACTGCATCGCATCTATCTATCAGCATCCGCCGCGTGATTCGTTCGAGATAATTCTGGTGGACAACTGTTCTCGCGAACCGTGTTTGTCTCTGGTCGCGGAACGTTTTCCGCAGGTACGAACCTATTCATCTCCAACGCGTCAAGGATTTGCCAAGAACTATAATTTAGGTATTCGTCAGGCGCGTGGTCAGTTTGTAATGATTCTCAATAACGATACGATTGTGCACGCGGACGCGTTGGATATTTTGGTCAAGACGGCAAAAGCACATCCCGAGTACGGCATTATCGGACCACGATTACTGTCGCCCGATGGGACGATTCAAACTGTTTGCGCGCGTGCGTTGATTTCACCCGCGCGTTATGTGCTGAATCTCCTCATTTTTGATTTGGGGTTGCCGACGGGAAAACTAGCGGAGGCATGGCGACAACGCGAATTGAGTAAACGGTCGAGTGGCGCGGTTCCTTGCCTTAGCGGCGCGTGTATGCTCCTCGCGCGTGCAACACTCGACCAAATCGGTCTGCTGGACGAAGGATTCGACTTTTACTTTGAAGATGTCGAATGGTGTCACCGCGCGCAGAAACTCGGTTGGCAAGTGTTCTACGTTGCGGATGCCAAGATCACACATTTAGGCGACCGCTCATTGGGCAAGGTCAAGGAGTGGGCGAAAAAAAGCGAGTATCAAAGCGCGCTCAGGTATTTTCGACGATACTATCCTTGGTCGCTCTGGCGCGAGCGCGCGCTGTGGTTGATTGTTGCGATCAACTTTTTCTTGCGGATGCTCGCGTTCAGCGCAATCGAAATCGTTGGCAAGCGTTCTGGCAACGCGCGCGCGTATTGGAATCTGCTGAAATGGATTGCGTGTGAATTTCCAAGAGCGAATCGTATCACGGTGTAAACTGTTTTGGTTCGGCATCACCGCAGTCGCGGTGCTGGTCTTGGGGTTGGTGAATCTCGACAGCACGCCGCCGGTGTGGTGGGACGAAGGATGGACGCTACTCGTCGCGCGAACTTGGGTCGAGCAGGGCATCTATGGTCGTTTGTTGGATGGTGCACCGATACCCCCCATTCTCGCGGCGACGTATCCGACGACGATGCTGATCGCGTTGTCGTTTCGCCTGTTAGGGATTGGGCTGTGGCAAGCGCGCCTAGTGAGCGTGTTGTTCACGTTTGCCTCGCTCATCACCTTGTACTTTCTGGTTCGCTCGCTCTACAATCGTCGTCTTGCGCGTGCTACACTCTTCGCCTTATTTCTGATGACGATGCACCCACAGGCACACGCGATCGTGATGGGGCGTCAAGTTCTCGCCGAGCCACCGATGCTTTTTTTCTTGCTCACCGGTTATTCAAGTCTGCTCTTGGCTTTGCGCCGCTCGGTGTGGTTTCTGGGGCTTGCCGTACTTTTGTGGGGAATCGCGCTAGTGACCAAAGCGCAAGTGTACCCGTTTTGGACGGTTTCGCTTCTTGTGCCGTTTGTGATTCTCATCTTCCACCGCCAATGGAAACCAGCGAGTATGTTCGCGCTGGTCTGGCTAGGAAGTGTGGCGGTATCACAAACCGTTGTGATTGGAATCGAGACGCTTTTGAAAGATCAGTTGCCGCCTGCATCTGAAGTGGCGATCGTTACCGATTTGAATGCGGCGCTGGGCTTTGTTCCCGTACTAGCCAATCGCTTGCTTGCACTCCGAACCGTTCTGGCGTTTGCATTGCCCACCTTACTTGGGTTTGCCTACCTCGCGTTCGATTATCTGCGGCGTTGGCGTTCACTTGGTCTATCGAACGATGAAATCGTTCGACTGTCAATGTTTGTTTTTGCTGGCAGTTGGTTCGCCTGGTATCTCTTGCTTGCGAATGCCGGCATTCCGCGTTATCTTTATCCACCGATGTTCATTGGTTCGGTGTACGTCGCTATCTTGCTTTGCCATTTGACGGACGATTTCGATGTGCGCGCAACGTTTCTGCGCGCGACGAGTATCTTTCGACGAATCAACGCATCGTCACTGCGCGCGCTGCTAGCGATTATTCTGGTAGCGATTGCTGTACCGTTCACCTTGTTGGTTCTTGCGTATTTCTATATCGTCAATCCGAACACATCGGCGCAACAAGTCGCTGCGTTTATCAATACCGCTACTCCCAGCAA
>JAOACU010000365.1 GCA_026417715.1 Anaerolineae bacterium
CAAAAAGTGGTACGGTCTGGATCACCACGCGCCCGATTTGTTGCCACACGCGGTTTACGGCTTGCCCGAATTGCATCGCGCGCGCATCAAAGACGCGCGCCTTATCGCTAACCCCGGTTGTTATCCCACGAGTGTCATCTTGGGTCTTGCACCGCTTTGGCGCGCGGGTGCGACTGACGCAACGGTGATTGTGGATTCCAAGTCGGGCGTATCGGGTGCGGGACGCAAGCCCACGCTTACCGTGCACTTTTGCGAAGTGAACGAAAATCTCGCGCCGTACAACATCGGGCGCGTGCATCGGCATCTGTCCGAGATGGAACAGGAATTGCAAGCGATCAACCCACGCGCGTCGCTCATTTTTTCGCCGCATCTCTTGCCCGTGACGCGCGGCATCCTCTCGACGATGTACGTGCACTTGAACGATGGCTGGGACGACGCGCGTCTGCGCGATCTGTACATCGAAACGTATCGGAATGAACCATTCGTCAAAGTTTTGCCACGCGGACAAATCGCGACCCTTGCGCATAGTGTCAACACCAACTTTTGCACGATTTCGATTCACTACGTCGCCGATGTGCACCAAGCCATCGTTTGCGCGACGATTGACAATCTCATCAAAGGCGCGAGCGGTCAAGCCGTGCAGAATATGAATTTGATGTTTGGGGTGGAAGAAACAACGGCGTTGATTTGAGATTAGAGATTAGAGATTAGAGATTTTAGAGATTAGAGATTGGGGATTTTCAATCTGCAATCTGCAATCTAAAATCTGCAATTTTCTGGGAAACAAAAACTATGCTAGTCTTAAAAATCGGTGGTAACGAAATTGACGATGCAAACTTTTTGGAGGGTTTTGCGCGCGCGGTCGCGGCGATGGCTAAAACACCGGTGATCGTGCACGGTGGCGGCAAGGAAATCGCTGAACTGCAATTGCGTTACGGCTTGACGCCGCGCTTTATCGAAGGATTGCGCGTGACTGATGACACGTCGCTTGCTATCGCCGAGATGGTGCTGAGTGGTCGCGTGAACAAACGCATCGTTGCGGCACTGATTGCGGCAGGCGCGGATGCGCTCGGACTGAGTGGTGTGGATCGCGCGCTAGTGCGCGTCGAAAAGATGCAACATCCCGCTGGCGATTTGGGACGCGTCGGCAAAGTGGTGAGCGTGCGCGCAGAGGTGCTACGTGACTTAATCGCGCAGCGCGTCGTCCCTGTTGTTTCGCCAATTTCGCTGGGAGACGATGGCGCGTACAATGTGAATGCTGATTCGGTCGCGTGCGCGATTGCCAGCGCGCTCAACGCCGATGCAGTGGTGTTCGTCACAAATGTCGCCGGCGTGATGCACGACAATCAGGTGATTCCCCAACTCACTGCCGCGCAAGCCGAAGCACTGATCAAATCGCAAGTCATCAAAGGTGGAATGATTCCCAAAGTGCGCGCCGCGCTCGATGCGCTTGCCAGCGGTGTGCGCGTCGCGCGGATTACGAATTTGGAGGGGCTGCGCGCTGGCGCAGGAACAGTGTTTTCACAATGACCGCAGACCGCCGACCGCCGCCTTCAGCGGTCTGTGGTCAGCGGTCGGCGGTCATCATCAGGAGCAAAAATGAATCCACAACAACTGATGGATGACGAGAAAAAGTACTTGGCACAAACTTATGCGCGTCCGCCGTTCGTGTTGACGCGCGGTGAGGGCGTGTATGTGTTCGATTCGGAGGGGCGCAAGTATCTCGATTGTGCGGCGGGCATCGCGGTCAACGCGCTCGGTTACAACGATGCGGGACTTGTTGCGGCGATTCAGCATGCCGCGCAAGGGTTGTTGCACACCTCGAACTTGTTTTACACCGAGCCGCAGGTGGCGCTGGCGCGCGCGCTGGTAGAAAAATCGTTTGCGGATCGCGTGTTCTTTACGAACAGTGGTACGGAGGCAATCGAAGGCGCGCTCAAGTTTGCGCGCAAGTATCACGTCGAACGCGGCGAACCACAACGCAAAAATTTCGTCGCGTTTCGCGGCAGTTTTCACGGACGCACGATGGGCGCGCTCGCGCTCACCGATTCGGAAAAATACCAAGCCCCGTTTCGTCCACTGATGCCCGGTGTGACGTTCGCAAATTTCAACGATCTCGATTCGGTGCGCGCGGCAATCACCGACGAGACAGCGGCAGTCATCATCGAGCCGGTGCAAGGTGAAGGTGGGGTGTATCCTGCGCGCGATGATTTTTTGCGCGATTTGCGCGCGCTGTGCGATGAACGCGGCGCGCTCCTCATCTTCGACGAAATTCAGTGCGGCTTGGGACGCACGGGCAAACTGTGGGCGCACGAGTGGTCGGGTGTGACGCCTGATGTGATGGCACTCGCGAAACCACTCGCCGGCGGTTTGCCGATTGGCGCGATTTTGATGACCGAGCGCGTCGCCTCGGCGATGCACGTCGGCGAACACGGTACGACGTTTGGTGGTGGTCCATTCATCACATCGGTCGGGCTGTATGTGTTCAATCGCATCAGCGATCCGCAGTTTCTTGCGCACGTGAACGAGGTCGGCAACTATTTGCTCGAACGTCTCACCGAAATCAATTCGGCGCACATCAAAGAAGTGCGCGGGCGCGGCTTGATGATCGGTGTCGAGATGGATGTTGAAGCCGCCAAGATTCGCGAACGTGGTTACGCGCACGGCTTGCTCCTCATCCAAGCGCGCGACAAGGTCGTGCGATTCGTTCCGCCGCTCGTTTTTCAAAAAACACACGTGGACGAACTGGTGGACAAGTTTACACGCGTTTTAGCGGAGGTGGAATGATGATGCTCAATCACACTATTCTGCCTACCTTCGTTGTGGCTGAGGCAACATCGTCCGATGTGCGTGTGCGTCGTGCCACACTTGACGATGCGCGCGCGATTGCCGATTTGGTCGAACTCGGCGTGCGCGAAGGACAATTGTTGCCGCGCTCGTTCGATGC
>JAOACU010000366.1 GCA_026417715.1 Anaerolineae bacterium
ACCACACTCCGCATCGAATACACCGGCGAACAATGGCGACTAGGTGCGACGGGGCGCGAAGATCGGTTGGATTTTCAACTCAGCATTGACGCGACGAGTTTGACGACGGGCACGTGGACAGATTACAACGCGCTCGATTTCATCGCACCGGTTACCAGCGGTGCAACAGGCGCGCGCGATGGCAACGCGTCCGCGAATCGCACCACAATCAGTTACACGATTAGTGGATTGAACATTCCCAACGGCGCGACGTTTTGGATTCGTTGGTTGGATTTCAACGCATCAGGTTCGGATGATGGACTCGCGATTGATGATTTCAGTCTGACACCGAATCCGAGCGGCATTTACCTTTCCATCAACGATGTGTCCGTCGTGGAGGGTGATAGTGGCACAACACTGGCGACGTTCACCGTCGCGCTCTCTGCACCCGCTGGCGCGGGTGGAGTGACGTTCGACATTGCGACGCAAGATGGCACTGCGCGCACAGACGACAATGATTACGTGGCGCGCACACTCACCGCGCAGACGATTCCCGAAGGTAGTCAGTTTTATCTCTTCAATGTCACGATCATCGGCGATACAAAAATCGAGCCGAACGAAACGTTCTACGTCAACATCACCAATGTCAGCGGTGCGTTTCTCAGCGATGGGCAAGGCATCGGCACGATTGTCATTGACGAGGCGCATCGCATTCATACGATTCAAGGTGCGGCGCATCTTTCGCCTTTCAATGGACAAACCACCGCGATTGGTCCGGGCATTGTGACCGTTGTGCGCAACAACGGATTTTACATTCAATCCCCTGAACCCGATGCCGATGACGCGACTTCGGAGGGCATTTTTGTTTACACGATTTCCGCGCCAATGGTCAATGTAGGTGATCGCGTGTTAGTGAGCGGCACGGTGACCGAGTATCGTCCTGCGGGCAATGCGAACAATTTGACGATGACCGAAGTCACGGTGCCCACAATTATCGTCCAATCGTCTGGCAATCCCTTGCCCGCGCCAATCATCATTGGTACGGGCGGACGCATTCCACCTAACACGATCATTGACGACGATTCATCGGGCGATGTGGAGACGACGAGTACGTTCGATCCGCAGAACGATGGGATTGACTTTTGGGAAAGTTTGGAAGCGATGTTGGTGAAAATCAACAATGCGCGCGCTGTCGGTCCCAGTCGTTACTACGCGTCGAGTAACTCGTGGGAGATTCCGATTGTCGGCGATAACGGCGCGCACGCGAACGTGTTGACCGCGCGCGGTGGTATCGTCGTACGCACCAACGATTTCAATCCCGAACGCATTTTGCTTGCCAACGCGCTTGCATTCCTTCCCGGCGATGTGAACGTGGGTGATACTTTTGCCGAGCCGATTGTTGGTGTCGTTGATTACTCGTATGCCAACTACAAACTTTATCCCCTCACCACGCCGACGCGCGTCAACAATCGTTTGACGCGCGAAACAACGCTTGCGCCGAGTGCTGGGCAACTGGCAGTCGCCACCTTGAACGTCGAAAATCTCGACCCGAACGATGCCGATGGCGATACGGATGTGGCGGATGGCAAGTTCGCGGGACTGGCGAATCTCATCGTCAACAATCTGAAATCACCCGACTTGATTTCTGTGCAGGAAATTCAGGACAACGATGGCGCGAAAAAATCGTCCATCGTGGATGCGAGTACAACGTGGACGATGCTNATCAACGCGATTATTGCCGCAGGTGGTCCCGCGTATCAGTATCGGCAAATTGATCCGTTGGATGATCAGGATGGTGGACAAGAGGGTGGCAACATTCGGCAAGGTTTTTTGTTTCGGACGGATCGCGGACTGGCGTTTGTGGATCGTCCTGGTGCAAATGCAACGACGGCGAACGCGGTCATCAACAATGGTGGTGTTCCGCAATTGCAGTACAGCCCAGGACGCATTGACCCGACGAACGCGGCGTTCACCGATAGTCGCAAGCCACTCGCCGGCGAATTCACGTTCAACGGACACACCTTGTTCGTGATTGCGAATCATTGGAAATCGAAAGGCGAAGACCAACCGTTGTTCGGACGTTATCAACCGCCGACACTGGTCACCGAAGCGCAACGCCATCAACAAGCCACCATCGTTGGCAATTTCGTCGCGAGCATCCGCGCGATTGACCCGAACGCGCTGATTATCGTTTTGGGTGACCTCAACGATTTTGAATTCTCCGCGTCTTTGAGTACACTCAAGTCGTTAGGCGGACTCGTGAACGAAATCGAGACGCTTTCTCCGAACGAACGTTACACGTACATCTACGAAGGCAATTCGCAAGCACTTGATCACATCTTGGTCAGTCCTGCACTCGCCGCGCGGCGCGTGCGTGTGGATGTGGTGCACACCAGCGCGGAATTTGCCGCGCGTTGGAATGATCACGATGCAGTGGTAGCGGTGTACAATTTTAGCCGCGTGTTTTTCCCGTTCATCGCGCGTTAAGCGGGTTTCACACTCGGAATGGATAGATGAGCAAAACTCGATTCGAATGGAACGATGCCAAAGCCATTAAAAACTTGCGCAAGCATCGAATTTCTTTCGATGAAGCCGCGACAGTGTTTGATGACCCAATGCTTATCACCTTTATTGATGAAGAGCATTCTCTAGATGAGGAATGCTATATCACGATTGGCTTGTCGAACTTGGGTAGATTGCTGGTGGTGGCGCACACGGAGCGTGCGAGGATTCGCATTATCAGCGCGCGCCAGGCGACGAAGAAGGAGGCAAAGTTTTATGCGGAAGCCGATTGACCCTAACGATTACGAACTACGTGACGAATACGATTTTTCAAAGATGATCATTGTGCCCAAGGGAAGATACGCGCCGCATCGGCGCGCAAGAAAGAATCTGGTGTTACTTGCCCCTGATGTTGCGCGTGCTTTTCCAAACGACGAAAGCGTCAACAATGCTCTGCGATTGGT
>JAOACU010000367.1 GCA_026417715.1 Anaerolineae bacterium
GCCCGACGGGGTTTTTTGTTGGCTATTAAGACTTTGTTAAAGTATTGCCAAACACTTGACAAACAATTGATATCGTTGTATAATGTTTGTGCAATTCAGCGACAAAGACCAACACATCCTTTCGTCCTTCGTCTTCCGTCCTCCATCCAATAATGAACGAACCCACTTTTGGCTTGACCATCAAAATCGTTTCTGAACGCACCGGCGTCTCCGTGCATACCTTGCGCGCGTGGGAACGTCGCTATGGTATCCCTGCGCCCAAACGCGACTCCGACAATCGCTATCGTCTGTACGACGAACAAGACATCGCCGATGTGCTATGGCTCAAACAGCAAGTGGAAGCCGGCATTCCGCCCGCGCAAGCGAGCGCGCTCTTGCGTCAACGCCGTCACGCGCGTACGCTTGGTACAACGGAGGTGACGCAACCGCTTGCCGCCACCCAAGCCGCGCTTGTCGCGGCGTTCGTGCGTTCGGATGAAGTGACCGCGCGGCGAATCCTCGATGAAGCGTTCGCACTTTTTACGCCTGAACAAGTCGCACAACACATCATCGAGCCGACGATGCGTGAAATCGGTGCACGCTGGATGCGCGGCGAGATGACCGTGTGGCAAGAGCATCTGGCAAGCAACGTCGTTCAACAAAAACTGTTTGCGATTCTGCAAGCGCAACCCGCGCTACCACTCGCCGTGCCGACGCTCGTTGCCGCATGCGCGCCGAACGAGGAACACACGCTCGGATTGTTGATGTTTTCGATCTTGGCACAGCGACAGGGATGGCGCGTGATCTTTCTAGGTCAAGCCACACCGCTCGATGAAATCAATCGTGTAGCGCGCACCAAGCCCAATCTGATTGTCGTCTCGGTGACGACGGCGCTGGGTTTGGTGGAACTCATCCCTTGGCTCGATCCCGCGCAACGACCCGCAGTACCGATCGTTTTCGGCGGACGTATTGTAGATGCGCTACCCAAATTGCGCGCCCATTTGCCCGGTGATTATCTGGGAACAGAGATTGTTGCGGCAAATCAACTGCTGGGTTTCAAACCGCGCACCGAGTTTTGGACACCCTCCAAGCGCGCGTTACGCGCGGCGAATGCACTCCGCGCGCACCGTCTCAAAATTGCGGGCGATACGGCAGTGCAATTTCTCGCCACACTCACCGCGCATCGGACGCGCACGCAAGTGCCTAACCTTAACTTTGCCACGTTATTTCTCGTTGATGCTATCACGTGCGCGCTCGCGTTCGATGTGCCAGAATTGTTGGACGCCGAGCGTATGTGGTTGGATGAAATGATTCTCCGTCGCGCAGTGCCTCCTGAATTGGTGACCAAACATCTCGATACGTTTACGCGCGTGTTGGGAAGATTGTTCTCAGCGGAACAAAATCGGTTGTATCAACCGCTCGTGGCACGAATGAAAGGAGCGGTGCAATGAAACGTTGGTCATTGCTTTGGGCGATTCTGCTTGGCTTTGCCACAGCAACGGTAACCCTTGCCCATCGTCCGATTTTCGTCGAGCCGCGCAGTAACACGACGCGCGCGAACGCGATTCCTATCAGTGACCACGATATTTCGTGGGCAGTATACGCGCAACTCTCGGCGGCGGGTGAGGTCAACTATTATCGCTTTGAAGGCAAGCGCGGCGCGTACGTGCGCCTCGAAACGCTTGTGCCGCGCATCGAATCGTTACGCGCGTTTGGCTTCGATGTCGCGCTCGTCGGCAAGGGGTTCGATGCCGCGCCTGTACCGTTCGCGCTCGAAGCGGATGAAGGTGCGATTGTCGCGCCCGATGCGGGTCACGATGATGCGCGCGGGTTCGACGAACACATCACGCAAACATCCTACTGGTATCGTCAATGTTTGCGCGCCCAATTTCCTGCCGATGGAACGTACTGGATCGCGGTGTACGATCCGCGTGGACGCACGGGCAAGTATGTGTTAGCCATCGGTGAGCGCGAGGTGTGGGGTGTGCAAGACTTGCTACAGATGCCAAGTATCGTCGCGCGTGTGCGCGAATTTGCAGGACTCGGTAGCATCGAAATACCGTTGATACCCATCGGTCTGGGAATCGCTGTGTTGATGATTGTGGCGCGCATCGGCGCGCTCTTGTGGAGGTCGAAATGAAACGCGTGATCATTACAGGTGGATCGGGTTTCATCGGACGCGCGTTGACACGCGAACTTTTGGACGCGGGCTACGAAATCGTGTGGCTCAGTCGTAACCCTGAAAAAACGCGCGATGTGCCAACGGGTGTGCGCGTCGAAAAATGGGATGCGCGTACCGCGCAAGGTTGGAGCGCGCTCGCGGATGGCGCGTTCGCCATCGTGAATTTTGCGGGTGAAAGTGTGGGCGTGCCTCCCGTGCGTTGGACGAACGAACGCAAGCAACGCATTCGCAACAGCCGTCTCAACGCGGTGAATGCCGTACTCGAAGCAGTACGCCTTGCGCGCGAAAAACCGCGCGTCGTGGTGCAAGCATCGGCGGTGGGCTACTATGGCGCGCGCGGCGACGAAATCATCACGGAGAAAAATTCGGCGGGACACGATTTTCTCGCGGACACTGCCTCAGCCATCGAAGGCGCGAGCGCGGCAATCGAAGAGTTGGGCATACGTCGCGTGATCACACGATTCGGTTTACCGCTCGATAAAAGCGGTGGTGCGTTTCCGTTCCTCGTGTTGCCGTTTCGATTCTTCGTTGGCGGACCGCTTGGAAGTGGCAGACAATTTGTCCCTTGGATTCATCTGCGCGATGCGACGCGCGCCATCAAATTTTTGATCGAACGCGAAGATGCGCGCGGCGCGTACAACATCACCGCGCCTGAACCGCTCACGAACGCCTAGTTTGGTCGCACCCTCGCGCGCGTGTTGCGTCGTCCGTTCTGGTTACCCGCGCCCGCGTTTGTGTTCAAACTCGCGCTGGGCGAAATGGGAGAACTTCTTTTGTTG
>JAOACU010000368.1 GCA_026417715.1 Anaerolineae bacterium
TCACAATCCCGCTGAATTCGATCGTTCTACCAGAGACCCATGCCTCGTTGATGTAACGATAATTTGGAGTCCACAAAAACTGGGCGAGATTTTTCAAGAACATACTAAAGCCGAAGGTGGCTAACAATGCCGTCAAACCTGGTGCGTAAATGACTCGACTGATAATACCACTGTAAGTCAAAACACCTACGACGAAAAGAATGAGGATACAAACAGGCAAAGCCAACAGAGGGTCTAGGGCTAGGAGCAGATACATCCAAAAGGCGATGTACATACTGAACATCAAAAATTCGCCGTGCGCGAAATTGATGATGTCCATCACTCCCCAGGTGAGGGATAGACCTACGGCAACCAACGCGTAGATAAAACCCATCAGGATTCCATTCACAATAATCTGTGTGATTTCCATTGTTCAACCTTTTTCGATGTGTGCATCAATCCTATCAAGGTGAGGGGAGCGGACTGAGCGCCCGCTCCCCTCAACGAGCATACCAAGACGTACTTAACGCTTGGTCCAGTCCGGAATCGGCACGACGGGCTTGGCGGTTGCTTGATCGGGGGGCCAGACTGCTTGATACTTTTGGCTCTGTGTCTGCACCATAAACGACGCGGGGATTTCGTTCTGCCCCTTGGCGTTGAATTTGATCGCCCCCGTAGTAAAGTAGGGTGCATTGAACTTGGTGGACATGATCACCTTCATAACCTCATCGCCTTTGGTGGACTTGGCGATGTTGATGGCTTCCGCCAGCACCATCACAGAGGCGAATTCTTCCAGGGCCGGACCATCGAGGTCTACATTCGTCTTGGCTTTGTACATCTTGTTGATTGCGGCGAGGTCAGGCATCGTAGCGAGTTTCTCTGCTGAGAACGCAGCATCGCCGGTGAAATAGTCACCGTCCTTGCCCAAGTTAACGGTGAACTGCGGGTCTTGGAAACCACCGCAATAGTTCATTACGGCTTTGGCAGTAACGTTCGCTTCCTTGTACTTTTTGACGAACATAGTAATATCGGCAATGTACGAGGCGTGGAAGATGGCATCCGCGTTCATCGCCTTGACTTTTTGAACTTCCGTATCCACATTCGTCACGTTCACGGGATAAGATACGGTTCCGACGATCTTGAAACCGTGCGCGCCATATTTGTTCTTTACCCACTGCTCTGCCATTTCTTTGGCGTGCACGCCGTACTCATTGTCCACATAGACGACTGCGATCGTTTTGATGTTCGCATTGAATTTTTCGTTGAGGTACATCAGGTAATCCAGGAACATCACCGTCGCCATATCGTCGTTCGGCGCGATGCGGACAAAGTACTTGAGACCGCGTTCAGTCAAAGCGGCAGATGAAGACGAACCGCAGACGAACGGAACACCGGCTTGCTCCGCCGCTTGGCTAGCGGGCTTGCTGGCTGAACTTTGATACGCTCCCACCAAGCCCACCATTCCCTGATTGATCAAACGCTCCGCCTCAGTTTTGGCAAGTTCGGGATTGCCCTGATGATCCGCAAATACGATTTCGATCTTGGCACCACCAAGATTGGGCAAACCTGCTGTTTTGGCAAGTGGGATAGTCAAATCCGGATAGGTGCCATTGATGATCTCTTGCGCCACCTCCATCGCGGCTTTGAGTTTGACACCAGTAGCGGCGGCACTACCAGTCAGCGGTAACAGCGCGCCGATTTTGATCGTCGTCGGTGCTTTAGGTGCAGTCGTCGGCGCAACAGTAGGTGCCGCTGGCGCACAACTGGCTAGCACAATGCCAAACACTACAAGCAACACTACCACTCGAGTCATTCGCATTTCTTTTCCTCCTTTTCGACTTGGTTGTTGGGATAGATTGAGCATCATTGTTCGAGTAGAATCACCTCCTATGCTCCCGTTCGTCTATTTTTCACCAGTGATGTACCGTTGCTGTCGAATTAGCCCAATCACTCACCGTCGAAACGAATGCACCGAATCACGGTCTCCACTGCTCTTGGCACTGCGCTTGCCACTTCTGGCGATAGTTCCTCCGAAAAATCGTACACGTTTTGCGTTTCGATGGCGACGATGCGAATGTCCTCAGGTAACACCGCGCCCATCATTCGACCAACGCGTAGCGCGGTTTGTAGCGTGGTCTCGTGCGATGATGCCAGGTGACTCGAAGCACGATTTGGCAATTCCTCCAAACGAAAACACTCGACTGTGCCTTGGGGTTGCTGACCGGTGTTGATCGCATCAATGATGATCGCGCGGTCATAGCCGATGAGGCGTTCCATCAGCGATAATCCACCGCCAGCGTGACAATCAATTTCGATACTTGGGTCGCTGAGACGCTCGCGCAGTGCTTCTGCCACGCGCCACCCAACTCCGTCATCGCCAAGCAGTGGATTACCCAGACCGAGTACGAGTGTTTTCATTGGGTTTCAGGTTTCAAGTTGCACGTTGCAAGTTTCAGGTTTCAGGTCGGTCAACTTGAAACCTGAAACCTTGAACCTGAAACCACTACTCGCAAAACTGCTTCACCACCTCCACGATGTTTCCGCGCGCATCTCGCACCGTCACCTCCAACGGCATCTGCCCCGGCAACGAGTGCGTCGCACACCCAAAACACGGGTCATACGCCCGAAACGCCATCTCGACCCGATTCAACAACCCTTCTGTCACCACTACACCTTGCTTGATGAAACTCTGCGCCGCCTTCTTGATGCTCATCGCGATCGGCGCATAGTTGTTCGTCGTCCCCACAATCAGGTTCGCCTTCGTCACAATTCCACGCTCGTCCGTCCAATAGTGATGCGTCAACGTCCCACGCGGCGCCTCCACGATCCCCACACCCTCCGTCGGCGTCGCCGTCGGGATCGCACGAAAATTGTCGGACGTAATCTCAGGATCGGTGGCTAACTCGACCCAGCGCTCGGCGGCATACAAC
>JAOACU010000369.1 GCA_026417715.1 Anaerolineae bacterium
GTGCTGGGTTTTGTGTGGTTNGTCGCGCGTGGCGCGTTCAATCGCAGTGCGTACGTCCAACTCATCGGGGTACGTCCTGACGCGCGTGCAAGCGGTGTTGGTCGTGCGTTGATGGAATTTGTCGAAGCGCGCGCTGAATCGCGCGATGTGTTTTTGCTCGTTTCGGATTTCAACGTGGACGCGCAACGATTCTACGCGCGACTGGGCTATCGGCAGGTAGGCAAAATAGACGATTACGTTGTGCAGGGAATCAGTGAATTGATTTTCTGGAAGAGGAAGAATTTATGACGACGACTGTTGTCTCGCGCCGCGCAACGTCGGCGTGGCTCAAACGTTTGCCGATGGAGGATTTGAAATTCCTCGCGCGCAGCATTCTCAAATCGCTCTTTACGATTTGGCTAGTGACGACGCTCATCTTTTTCGTCATTCGTTTGATGCCCGGCAATCCTGTGGATATTTTTATCCAAGATTTGTTGCTCAAAGGGCTGACGTACGAAGACGCGCAGACGCAAGCCGCCTCGATGCTGGGCTTGCGGTTGGATCGTCCATTGCACGAGCAATACTTTGAATTTCTGGGCAATTTGTTGCAGGGTGATTTGGGTAAATCGTACATCTCGCGCAATGTGCCTGTCGCGCAAATGATTGTGCAACGTTTGCCTTGGACGATCTTCAGCATCGGCACCGCGCTCCTTATCAGTTTCGCGCTCGGCATCCTGCTAGGAATGATCGTTGCGTACAAACGCAACTCGTGGTTCGATCACTTGCTCACCAATCTTGCGGCGGCAATGGACGCGTTACCATCGTATCTCATTGCAATTTTGTTGATTCTGCTACTGAGCACAGTCTTCAAAATCGTTCCCGTGACAATGACGCGCGGCGCGGTCTCGCCTGGCATTCAGCCCGGCTTTACGTTGGAATTTTTCGTGGACGTGTTGCAACACTATGCACTGCTCGCGTTTGTGTATGTTCTCTCGCGCACGGGGTCGTGGATGCTGACGATGAAGAGTAGCACCATCAGCACGCTCGGCGAAGATTACGTGACCGCCGCCAAAGCGCGTGGCTTGCCCGAAGGTCGCATCATCACGGCGTATGTCGGACGCAATGCAAGTTTGCCACTGGTCACGCGTCTCGCGCTTTCGATTGGTTTTGTCGTCGGCGGGTCAGTCATCATCGAATCCATCTTTGTTTATCCGGGCATCGGCTTGTTGTTGTCGCAAGCACTCTACTCGCGCGATTACCCTGTGATGCAAGGTGTGTTTCTTGTAACGACGATTGCGGTCGTGCTCTCCAACTTTGTCGCCGATTTGTTGTACGGTTGGCTCGATCCGCGCATCCGTATCGCTGGGGAGGCAAAATGAACACTGTGCGCGCGTTTTTCATCGAACTAGGCAAAACGCTCAAACTCTTGTCGCGTAATCGCGTCGCGTTCTTTGGTTTGATCGTTCTCGTGTTTCTGTTTTTAATGTCATACATTGGTCCACTGATCTGGCCCGCCGAAACGAAAGCAAACCTTGCAGAGATTTATCAAGGTCCTTCACTCAAACATCCGCTCGGCACCGATTTTCAGGGACAAGACAACTTGTTGCAAATCATTCACGGTGGGCGCGTGATTTTGGAAATCGCTTTCATCACGGGCATCTTGACGACGCTGATTGCAGTGACGATTGGCTCGCTCAGCGCGTTCATCGGCGGCGCGTTCGATAGCGTGATGGTCGAATTGATCAACGTGTGGTTGACGATTCCACAATTCCCACTGCTTGCGATTCTCGCGACGATGCTCAAAGTGTCCGACGTGTGGTTACTCGCGATCATTCTCGCGCTGCTCGATTGGCCCGGCTTGGCGCGGCAGGTGCGCGCGCAAGTACTCTCGCTCAAGAAACGCGATTACATCGAAGCCGCGATTACACTCGACCTTGGCACGCCGCACATCATCTTTCGCGAAATCCTGCCGAATATGATGTCGTACATCGCTATCTCACTCATCTTTGCGACGACGGGCGCGATCTATCAGCAAACGGGCTTGGTCTTTTTAGGACTGGTGCCGCTTTCGGGTGCGAATTGGGGTGTGATGTTGAGTCTGGCGTACAATCGCGGTGCCATCTACACAACCGATGCGATTCTCAACGTTCTTGCGCCCGTCGGCGCGATTGCGCTGTTACAACTGTCGCTCGTGTGGCTTGCGCGCGGATTGGAAGAAGTGTTCAACCCGCGTCTGCGAACGAGTGTCTAAACCATTGCAGATTGCAGATTGCGGATTTCAGATTGTCAAAAATCCGCAATCTGAAATCTAAAATCGAAAATCCAAAATGACGCCTACTCTTTCTGTTCACAATCTCACCATCGAGTATGCCGCGCGACGCGGCGCGGTGCAAGCCGTACGCAATATCACATTCGAGGTGCGGCGCGGCGAAGTGTTATCGCTCATCGGCGAAAGTGGTTCAGGCAAGACGACGTTTGGTTTGGGCGTGATGCGTCTTTTGCCAGCGACTGCGCGCGTGCGACAAGGCACACTCGTCTATCGGCGTGACGAGTCGAGTGAACCGATTGATGTGTTGAAACTGAGTGACCGCGCGTTGCGCGAGTTTCGCTGGAAACAAGTCGCGATGGTGTTCCAATCCGCGCTCAACTCGTTCAACCCCGTGTTGCGCATTTCCGATCAGTTCGCCGACACTGCCAAAGCGCACGGCTATTTGCAAGGCAATCACCTTGCCGAACGCGCCGCGCAATTGTTCGAGTTGGTGCGACTCGATCCCGAACGCGTGTGGCGTTCGTTCCCGCACGAACTTTCGGGTGGAATGCGACAACGCGTGATGATTGCACTTGCGCTGTTACTCGAACCGCGCCTGTTGATTCTCGACGAACCGACGACCGCGCTCGATGTGTTGACCCAGCGCAACATTATGGACGT
>JAOACU010000370.1 GCA_026417715.1 Anaerolineae bacterium
AGATGTGTATAAGAGACAGAGGTAATCCATTTCCAACACGAGTGTATCGCCGGTCTCGAAAATCGTCGTCGTTTCACCTTTGCCATTCTTCAAACGCACTGCCACGATTTCGATCAACCCTGTGCCCCAACGCTGATTCAATGCTGGTCCTGCCGATTCTGCCAAGCGTTTGGCTTCCGCGCGCGCATCGTCGCCACGATACTGCCGCACGACGGAACTCGCGCTACCTTCCGCAACGATGCGCCCACGATCGAGCCAAATCGCGCGATCGCACATCGCTTCAACGAGTGCTAAATTGTGCGATACCAGCAAAATGGTTGCACCATTCGCGCGAAAACTCTGCATTCGCTCCGCCGATTTTTGCTGGAACGCCGCATCGCCCACCGACAGCACCTCGTCAGCGATGAGCACATCGGGTTCGACGTCCGTCGCAACAGCAAAGCCCAAGCGCGCAATCATTCCGCTCGAGTACGTGCGCAAGGGCGCGTCAATGAACTCGCGTAACTCGGCGAAATCCACAATGCGATCGAACTTGGCTTCCATCTCTGCGCGCGAGAAACCCAGAATTGCGCCGTTCAGAAAAATATTTTCGCGCCCCGTCAGTTCGGGATGAAAGCCCGCGCCAAATTCCAAGAGCGGCGCGACGCGTCCGCGTACCATCACGCGTCCGCGCGTCGGACGCAACACGCGCCCGATGACTTTGAGCAACGTGCTTTTGCCCGCACCGTTTCGTCCGATGATGCCCACGACTTCGCCACGGCGCACAGCAAGACTCACATCGCGTAATGCCAGAAAATCGTCGTATTGCACGCGGCGTTGCAACCAACGAATCGCGTGTTCTTTCAACGTTGCGTAACGTTCATGCGGCACGCGATAGCGGACAAAAATGTTTTCGAGTTGAACGACCAGATCGTCGTCCTGATTGCGCCAAGAGCGATTAAACACGATAGGCAAACTCGTCGGCTTTTTTGGTAAAGAACCACCAACCTACAATCAACGCGACCAGCGCGATGAGTGCAGCGCGCCACACGAATCCAACTTCGGGTATCGTTCCATCGTAGATCGGCTGGCGAAAGAGTTGCAAAAAGTAGTACATCGGATTCAATTGAACAAGGGGCAAATATCGTTCGGGCAGAATCGAGAGTGGATAGATGATCGGCGAAAGATAAAACAGAATCATCAAACCCACCTGATAAATATCCACCACGTCCACAAAGAAAATCGCCAGCGTCGTTACGAACAACCCAACGCCCAAGGCAAACAGAAACACGAGCGCAATCGGAATCGGCAGAAACAAGAGCGCGGGCGAAAAACGATGCTGGCTGATCAGCATAATCAGCGCGAGTGGAATCAACGCCAGCACAAGGTTGACCAAACCAACTAATAGTGCCGAGACAACGAAAATCGGCTTGGGTAAGTAAATTTTGTTGACTAGACTACCTGCCCAGAGCAGATTGTGAATCGCCTGCGTGGTGCTTTGGGCAAAGAAATTCCAAAGTAACAGTCCCGACAAGAGATAGACCGCAAAGTGCTGAAACTCGAATCGAAAGAACGTGGAAAAAACAATCGTCAGGACAAGCATCGTGAGAAGAGGGTTGAGCATCGTCCACAAAAAACCAAGCACGGAGCGTTTGTAGCGCACGGTAAGATCGCGCTGCACCAGACTCCACAACAAATCGCGATAGCGCAACAATTCAAGCGCGTCTTCCCAAATCACCAGACGCGGACGCGCCGAATCGTAAACGATTTCTTTCGATAGATGTATCATCGCTTGCGTAACAAGAACTGCACGTGAATCGTCAAGAACTCGCCAAGAATCGGGATACCCGAAAAATCAATCGGCATCCAACGCGTGGAACGCTCCAAGACCTCGAAAGGCAATCGCCGAATTTCTCGATTCACGCGCGCAATTGTAAGTTTGTACAAGCCCCACGTGCCGTATGCGGTTGCAAACGAAGTGGGGTTGGTGGGAAATCTTTCCTGCAACCACTTTTCTTTCTTGAACAACCCGCGTCGCCGCGCCACCCAAAGCGCAAAACGCTCGCCAAAGATGTGAAACGGCGAAAAGTGATGTCCGCCTTTGGGCGAATAGTACGGCGGATAACTCAGGTACACCACGCCGCGTGGCTTGAGCACGCGCCAGATTTCGCGCAACAAGGCGGCAGGATCGGGCACATGCTCAATCAAGTTTGTACAAATCACAAGATCAAAACAATCATTCGGAAACGGCACGCGCAGCGCGTCAGAAATGGCAAAAGGGAAAGATTCGACTTGATGTGGCACAGTGAAATCTACTGCCACCACGCGCGCACCACTGGCTTGCAACGGCGGAATATAACCACCCAAGCCACACGCAAGGTCGAGTGTCTGACAGTCATCGAAAAGTACTGCGCGACTTTTGAGATAGTCGGCAAGAAGTTTGCCCTGAAATTCTTCAAACTCGAAATAGTCAGCGGGAGAATTGTTCCGCTTGCGCCGCAAATGATAGAAGGTTCGATAATCTTGAAAGCGCATCGAGAGCACTGAACAATTTTACGCGTTTTCTATGAACGCGCAAATCGTTCGCGCGTGGCTATTGACACAAATCGCAAGAATGAGTATGCTGGTGGCAGTGAGACAGTAGTGCAGTGAGACAGTGAGACAGTAGTGCAGTAAGACAGTGGGACAGTAGTGCAGTAAGACAGTGAGACAGTAACTCTGGGTCTGCAAAGGACTGTTTATGAAGAGTGCTAACAAAATATGGTTGTTGTTGGCTCTGGTCGTTAGCGCGCTCGCGTTGGTTGTGACACCTGAGTATTCGGCTGTCTCTTATACACATCT
>JAOACU010000037.1 GCA_026417715.1 Anaerolineae bacterium
GTCCCATGCCGAACCCGGAAGTTAAGCCCGTCAGCGCCGATGGTACTGGCGGCGCGAGCCGCTGGGAGAGTAGGTCATCGCCAGGCGGGAATCTGTTTTTGTTTTCTCCAAAGCGACGAACGACGGAGGACGAATGACGAAAGAAAGCGTCCTTCGTCGTTGGTCTTTCGTCATTTGTCGAAAAGAACGTAGAACGATGCGCTGCTTTGGTTTGACCTCCGACCGTCATCGCTGCGAAACAGAAGCGCAAACTCCCACACCCTTTTGCGCGGAACACCAAGCGTTGACACAAGACGAACCCCCAGCGGTCTCAACTCACGCGCATCCTTGGACGCGCCTTGTGCAACACTTGCGCCCGACCAATCATCGCGTTCCCGACGACGCGCGCTTTGCCGTACCACGCTGGCTCGACAAAAGTCCGACGCCGCAGGTCATTGAGCGTTTGCTGAACGATGCAAGTTGTACGACGCGTTGGTCGGCGGCGTTTGTGTTGCGCAAGCGACGTGATCCTATCGCAATCGAACCGCTGTGGCACGTGCTACAGAATGACCCGGTGAGTTTGGTGCGTCAGCAAGCCGCTGTGGCGTTAGGTAAGATTGGCACACCTGCCGTGCTGGGTCCGCTCATCGAAGCATTGTGGCACGATCGCGATGCCGCTGTGCGTCAGGCGTGCGCGATTGCGCTTGGCAATTTGGGTTATCGCGTTGCCGCGTCGGATTTAGCCGATGTGTTAACGCGCGAGAATGCCGTGTTTGTGCGTTGGGATTGCGCGCTCGCTCTGGGGCAAATCGGCGATGGGGCAGTGGAACGGGTGCTTGCTGCGCGCGCAGAGAGCGATCCGAGTGAGGTGGTGCGGCGTGCGTGTCGCGAAGCGTTGGAAGAGATTCGGCGGCGCGTTGTTCGATAGTTGGAGTGTTGAATCGTTGTGGGTATAAAAAATCGCAGTCAAGTCAGTTTGACTCACTGCGATTTTTTTGTTTTCTCGTGCCTACTTGTAACTCATCACCATCACGGTCAACTCGGTGGGCAATTGGAGTGACGAGACGGTGATCGTCTGTGGGGCTTGGGTCACTTTGGCGGACGCGCCCAGCGCGCTGATGAAGGGCGCGGTATCGGTCAGACGTTGCGCGGTGGCAGGATTGAGCGCGGGCGTGGCATAGTGCATCGGAATCACGATCTTGGGTTTGAGTTGTCCAACGACTTCTGCCGCGCCTTTGCCATCGAGCGTGAAGAATCCGCCGACAGGAATCATCACCACATCTACCTTGCCGATTTGTTTGACCTGATCGTCATTGAGTTTGTGTCCCAAATCGCCGAGATGCGCGAGGCGCAAGCCCTCCACATCGAACACGAACACTGCGTTCTTGCCGCGCGCCGATCCTTGCGAATCGTCATGGTACGTCGGCACGGTGTACACGCGCACGCCTTTGATCGTCTGGTCAATCTTTGCCCAGTCGCCGGCGGCAAGTCCGCGCAAAATCGTTGGGGTGCCAGTGGCAAGTGAAACGTTGTTGTGATCGGCGTGTTCGTGGCTGACGGTGACGAGGTCCACGCCGCTAATCGGTGTGAGTGTATAACCCATCGTGGTTGCCATCGGGTCGAGGAGCGCGGTTAGCCCTGTGCTGGTTTTGAGGATGAAGGTGGGATGCCCCAGAAAAGTGAGCGTGACGGTCACTTCTTTGGGTGGTGTGGCGGTTGCCGTAGGCGGGACGCGCGTGGCGGTGGGCGGAACTGGTGTTGCCGTTGGCGGCACGGGGGTCGCCGTAGGCGGTACTGGGGTTGCTGTTGGGGGCACGCGCGTGGCAGTGGGCGGCACGGGAGTTGGTGTGGGTGTAGGCGCCGCACACGCCACGAGGACGAGTGCTAGAATCGTGAGTGCGAACAATTTTTTCATTTTCTCCTCCGGAGAAACGACTGCCGACGGACGACCGCCGACTGTCGTTGCTTTGGGTAGAGTCTAGACCTCACAGGTCTCCGAGACCTGTGAGGTCTGAATTTTACACCAATTTCAAAAAAGTTTCCACTAGGTTCGGGTCAAAGGCAATGCCGGCTTGGGAGCGAATGTACTCGCGCACTTGGCGTTCGCTCCAAGTGGTGTTGTAGGGTGGGGTGTGGTGCAGAGTGTCCCACGTGTCCACAATCGCAAAGATACGCGCGGCGAGTGGAATCTCTTCGCCTTTCAAGCCGCGCGGATAGCCGCTCCCGTCCCATTTTTCGTGATGGCAGTACGGAATGTCGAGCGCAGACTGGAGATAAGGAATCGGCTGGATAAGGTCGCACGCCAATTCGGTATGACGGCGTAGGGTGGTATCGTCTTCGTGCAACGGATCGTCGGGATGCAAAGCAGAATCAGGGAGCGCGAGTTTACCGATGTCGTGCAATAGCGCGCCATAGCGGATGTGCGTCAAACGCGCGTCGTGGATGCCGAGTGCGCGCGCAAATCGTTCGACTAACTCGGCGACGCGTTGCGTGTGTCCTGCGATGTCGTGCCCACGAAGTTCGAGCGCGCGCGCCCAACTTTCGATGGTCGTATCGTACGATAATTCGAGGCGCGCATTGGTGCGTTGCAATTCTTCGTACAAGCGCGCGTTGTTGATCGCCAATGCCGCTTGGAGTGCCATCGTCTCGAGCACGTGAATCCATTCCGTATTGGGTGCGGAGGGTGTGCGTTGAAACACTTCGAGAATGCCTACCAGTTGCCCTTTGGCGATGAGAGGCACGCCGCAGTAGGCAACAAAACCCTCGTTAGCAAAATGCGGCGCGTGCTCTGTAGCAATAAAATGCTCCAGCGCGATGGTGCGTTGTTCGCGCGCCACGCGTCCCGCGTACCCTTCACCGATCCGCACAGTGAGACGCTCGATAGGATTCCGAAAACCGCGTCCGATGGTATACGTGAGTATCGGCGCGTGAGGATGACAGAGCGCTACAGCCACCGCGTCCACGCGGAGTTGATTCTTGACTTGGTCAATCAGAATATCAAGGATGACGCGCAAATCGAGACTGGCGTTGATGGCTTGACTCACGGCTTGGAGTGCAAGGAGATGTTGGAGACGTTGTTCGGTTTGATCGTACAGGGTCGCGCGATGGAGCGCGCTCGCGGCAATATCAGCAATCGCAACCAGCACGCGCACTTCGTCGGGAGTGATGGGGGTAGTGCGTCCAACGCTCAAAGCACCGATCACTTGATCTTGGGCGGTGATGAGGGGAACACTAGCCAGAGCGCGCACCTCTTCGCCCCAATCTTTCCAAAAGGTATGCGGATCGTTAGTGACATCATCGGTGACATACGGTTGTTTGGTTTTGAAGATGAGCGCGCTCAAGCCCTTGCCGGGGGGCGTGCGTCGTCCTGTGCCTTTTGCCCACGCGCCGCGCGCACACTCGATCACCGATTCACTGGTCACAGTGCGGCGACTGATGAGCGCGGCGGCTTGGGCATTCAAGAGTTGCATCGTGTTGTCAACGATAATCGGAAGCATTTCGTCGCGTGTCATTGCCGCGCGCAATGCCGCGCTGAGGGTGGCGATGGCTTGCATCTCGCGTTCACGCTGGTAACGTTCGGTCAAATCAGTGACGACGACGATGGCGCCGGCGTATTGTCCGTGCATCCAGCGTGGTACGCCAGTAATCATCACGGGAACCAAATGCCCGTCGGTGTGTACAAGGCGCGTTTCGTAGGTCGAGGTTTCGCCGCGCTGGCGTTTGGCGCGTTGTTCGGCAAGTATCGCATAATCTTCGGGTACGGTTACATCAGTGGGGCGTTTGCCAATCAATTCCTCGGGAGAACGTCCAATCATTCGCGCGTAGGCGGGGTTGACGTACTCGAAGATTCCTTCGCTATTGACGACGGTGACGCCTTGTCCTAGTGCGTTGAGTACCTGTTGGGCGAAATCGCGTTCGGCTTCGAGTGCTTGTTCCGCACGCACCTGTTCAGTGATGTCAGTGATGAAACCTTCCAGCGCGACAAGTGTACCGTCCTCAGCATACACGCCACGTCCCTGTTCCCACACCCACTTTTCTGTGCCGTCCGCGCAGATGATGCGATAGGTAAGTTGAAAGGGACGTTTTTCTGCGATGGCTTGTTGTATCACCGCGTTGTCTTCGCCACGATCGTCTGGATGAACGAGTTGGGCGAAGGCAATTTTGGCGTTGTGAATGAGATCGTCGGGTGCGTAACCTGTGAGCGCGCGGCATCCTTCGCTGACAAATTCCATTGTCCAGTATTTATCGTTCGCGCAACGATATGCCATCCCCGGCAAATTGCTCATCAGGGTCGCCAGACGCCGCTCGCTTTCGCGTAACGCTTGTTCCGCGCGTTTGCGTTCTTGTAGTTCGCGTTGCAGGTCAAGAATCAGTTGCCGATTCTCGATGACCAGGCGTTGCTTGTGGAGGGCTTGTTCGAGGGCGGCGAGCAATTCATCGGGATTGACAGGTTTAATAAAGTAGCGATACGCGCCATTCGCCAACGCTTGCACCGCGCTTTCGAGGGTAGCGTTGCCCGTGAGGATGAGAACTTCGATGTCGGGTTGGAGTGTTTTGAGTTGTGCCACTACTTCATTCCCCGATAGATCGGGCAGGCGAATATCCACGACGGCGAGGTTGAGCGCGTGTTGGCGTGCCAATGCCAGCGCGGTGGTGGCATCGGGCGCGGTGAAGACATGATAGTTTTTGCGCGTGAGAATCATTTCCCACGTACGGAGAATGCCCGTGTCATCATCCACGATGAGGAGGCTAGGTTGGCTATCCACTTGCATTTTCACCTCGTTCGTCATCTGTCCTTCGTCCTTCGTCTTTCGTCTGTCGTTCACGGTGTTCAATTTCTTCAACCAGAGTCTGGACTTGCTTGGTATCAAACGGTTTGTATAGACACGCGTGGGCGTTGTGTGCCAGCGCGGCTTGTATCTGCGCGTCCATTTCCTCGCGATAGCCGGTGATCATAATCGCGGTGATGTCAGGGTCTATGGCGCGCAAAGCAAGGTAGGTTTGCAAACCATCCATCGTGGGTAGTTTGAGATCAATGAAAATGATTGGATAATGGCGTTGCCGCACCGCCTCGATGGCTTGTTCGCCACTTTCGACGCAGGTAACTTGATAGCCCTTGCGTTCGAGAACCCGTGTGATTTGCGCACACGCTTCGGGATAGTCGTCCACGATCAAGGCAAGTGTTTGGCGACGCGCTAGCACCTTGGGGATGAGCGTAAGCAGATGATCTATGTCTAGTGGCTTGACGAGTACGTAAAGTATTCCCGCCTGCAGCGCGGCTTGCACCTGGTCATCTTCGGCAAAGCCGGTCATCAGGAGAGCCGTAAGGTTAGGGCGAATACTCTTGAGGTGTTGATAGGTTTCTATGCCATTCATTCCCGGCATTTTGAAATCCATCAAGACGATGTCGGCGGGTGCAGTCTTGACCTGTTCGATTGCCGATAGACCATCAGCCGCGATACTCACGACATAGCCCTTGCGTTTGAAAATCAGGGCGAGACTACGCGCTAAACAAACATCGTCGTCCACGATGAGGATGTGAGGTGCGTTTTGATTTTGGTTCATTATGCCTCCTCGGGTGATTCAGCAGTGTTAAGAGGTAGTGCAATCGTAAAAGTCGTTCCTTTGCCTTCTTGGCTTGTGACAGAAATGGTGCCACCATGTGCTTCGACAATCAATTTGCACAAGGGCAAACCCAAGCCCAGCCCATGCTTGCGCGTGGTGAACATCGGTCGGAAAATTTTATCCAGGTGGTCAGGTGGAATACCAACACCGGTGTCGCGGAACGAGATTTCCACGATCTTGGGTTGAGTTTGACGCGCTTCGATGGTCAACGTACCGCCGTGTAGCATTGCTTCGACGGCATTCCGAATCAGGTTGCTGAAGACGATTTGCAGTTGATCGGCATCGGCGTTGACGATCAACTCTTCGAACATCTTGCACTGGACGTTGATGTGGTCTGGAAAAGTGGCTTGCGCGAGGACTGTGTGGCACAGCGCGGCGATGTCGGTAGGGCGGCGCGTGGGAGGATGAGGACGGGCGAATGCCAGCAGACTGTTGAGGATGCGGTTCGATACTTGAACCTGATGGATGAGAATCTCGAGTGCTTCGCGCGCTTCCTCGTTCAGCATAGGTAATGTCTCGCGCAGTAGATACGCGGCGTTGCTGATCGCGCTCAAGGGACTGCGGAGTTCGTGACCGATGCCGCCGGCGATTTGTCCGAGCATCGTCAAGCGTTCTTGGCGGAGGAGTTGTTCTTGCGCGGCGCGCAATTCGCGCGTGCGCTCCTCGACCATTTGCTCAAGACGTTGCGAATACTCACGCAAAGTTTGTTCGATGCGTTTGCGTTCGGTAATATCGCGCAGACTGGCAAGATACGCGGGTGCACCCTGCCATTCGATGCGCGCGACGCGCATTTCGACGACGCGGGTCGTCCCCGTTGGATGCAAGAGGGTGATCTCGGCAGGTGCGCTGTTGGTGACGGGCAGACCAATCTCGTGTCCCACCAATTCGTCTGCCGTCCGTTGGAACAGTTCGAGTGCCGCCGGGTTGACGAACAAGACCACACCATTATCGTCCACCACGAGAATCCCATCCACGTTGCACGTAATCAAATCGCGCAATTGGCGTTCTTTGGCGCGTAAAGCATCTTCGGCGGCTTTGAGACGCAAGAAGGCTTGGACGCGCGCGCGTAGTTCACGATTCGAGATGGGACGCGTGATATAGCCATCCGCGCCGCACTCCAACCCGCTGACTTGGCTCTCGCTGTCCGTACGACTACCTGAAAGCATCACGATAAAAGTGCCTGCGTATTCAGGACTGTTCTTGACCAGACGGCATACCGCAAAGCCATCGAGGTCAGGCATTCCCACATCGAGCAAGACCAGCGCAGGCGTTGTGGTGCGAATCATTTCCAGTGCGCGCGTACCGTTTTCGGCTTCGAGAATTTCATAGCCCGCCGCTTCAAGCACTCGGCGCGTGGCTTGGCGCAAGTGTGGATCATCGTCCACAATCAGGATGCGGTGAGGAAGCATCGCCAACGTTCTACCTCTCATTCCGAACGTTCTTTGAACATTGCGTTCAGGCGTTCGATCTCTAGATCGCTTGGGCTGATTTGCATCGGTTGACCTGCCAGGATACCTGCAACATTGCGGAACGGTTTACCGATGTGCATCCCACGATTGTCAATGATGAATTCACGAATATCTTTGTCGTGACGTGAACCGCGCATCTTGAGAACTGTGATGCCGCGACGCATCTCTCCAAAGATTTCGACATAGCGCAGTAGAATGATGGAATCGGTAATGGTGGAAATGTGCATTTCGGTAACCGACGTGCCGCCGAGCAAGGTCGGGGTGGTGGAGGTAAACAGTCCAGCAATTTCCGCGTGTTTGATGAACGAGGTGATGCCAATGACAAATTCGCGGAATCCTTTGATCGTGGCGATGCGTTCAAGCGCGGAGAGACTGTCAATCGCGACGCGGTTGGGTTTGAATGCTTCGATTTCCGCCTTGATGCGAATCAAATGGTCTTCCAGACTGGCGACTTCGGGATACTCGCACACGACGCGCAACAGTCCCTCGCGCTCCATCTTTTCAAAATCGTTGCCCCACCCAATCGCATTGCGGAAGAGTTGCTCGCGACTCTCCTCGAACGCGAACAGCAAACAGCGTTCGCCGTGTGCCACCCCGCCAGCGATGAATTCGGTGGTGACGAGCGTTTTGCCCGTGCCTGTGGCGCCCGAAACCAGAATGATCGAATCGCGGAAAAAGCCGCCATCGCACATCCGATCCAGTTCCGCGTTGCCCGACGAGATGCGAATATCCGACGAGCGTTGGCGAAGTTGGATAGACGAGAGTGGGATGACGACGATGCCTTCACCGGGAATGATCGTGAAAGGATACTCGCCCTTGTTGTGACTGGTGCCGCGAAATTTCAAGATTTCGATGGTGCGCCGACGTTTTTCGGCTTCCAACGCGTTGCGGAGAATGATGACATTGTCCGCTACGAATTCTTCCACGCCATAGCGCGTAATGTCGCCGTATTCTTGAGAACGTTCGGCGGTCATCACCGCCGTAACGCCTAACTGTTTCAATGCCGAAACGATGCGAAATAGTTCATTGCGGATGAGGGCAGGGTCGTCAAAGCGGCTAAAGATCGCGCCCAGCGAATCCATCGCGACGCGGGTTGCCCCAATCTGTTTGACCGCGTTTTCGATGCGCGCGATCAGCGCGCCCAGATCGTACTTGCCGACGATGACTGTTTCTTCACCCAACCGAGGTGAAGCATCCACAAACGCCCATTTGCCTTGTCGTTCCCACGCGGCAACATCCCAGCCGAGTGAGAAAATGTTGCGGCGAATATCGTTGGGGTTTTCCTCGAACGTGACAAAGACGCCGGCTTGCTGGGCTTGGCGAATGCCTTCTGCCAAGAACTGTGCTGCGAAGACCGTTTTGCCACTGCCCGCAGTGCCGGATACGAGCGTGGTGCGCCCTTTGGGCAAACCACCCTCCGAGACGAGATCAAAACCCGGAATGCCAGTCGCTAGTTTTTCGATGTGATAGAGCGGTGTCTGCATAGATTGCCTCCTATGTGTTTTCCTGTTCCGTCCAGCCCAAGATGGTGATGACTTTGGCAATATCGGACAAATCGCCGATTACGCGTCGGCGTGGAAGAGGATAGCAACGTACCAGCGTTGGAGTAGCAATGATGTGCTCGCGTTCCGCCACGTCAGGTTGCGCGTACACATCTACGATGCTCGTTTCGCATCGTCCTCGCAAGATTTGGTCGCAAATGCGCTGCAAGTTGGCGATGGCTTGTTGCGAGGGTGCCGTGTATCCGGCGATGTAGAGGACAAGTTGCCATTTTTCCATAGCGATTCACTCCCGACTGGAGGGTGTAGCAAGACGATGACGATAGTACAAGACCAGATAGCCCATCAGTTCCAAAGCCACGAGTCGGCTTTCCTGAATGTCCACTTCGATTGGGGTAGGGAGATTGCTGTTCATCACATTTTTTAGTGCGGCGATGTGCAAGTCAATCACCTCGCGGGGTCCAGCCCCGCGCTGTCCCAACTCATGCGCCAACGCGTGCAATTCGCGATCGAGTTCTTTGTTCGTTCCCACTTGGAGTCGGGTGTGTAGGACGTGAGTATATCGTTGCACCAAAGCGGCAGGCGTGATTGTAGATGGTGTAGCACGAGGCGATTGTTCCCAAGGGTCGAGCGTTGCGCGTTCGCGTTCGAGTTTTTCCAGCAGCGCGCGCTGTTGTTCGCGCAGTGCGTCGTGTGCCTGTTTGAGGCGCACCAGGGCTTGGACGCGCGCTACGAGTTCGCGGTGGGTGATTGGGCGCGCAATGTACTCATCGGCGCACGCTTCCAACCCCAGCGCTTGGCTCTCGGAATCGGTTTTGACGCCAGAGAGCAGGGCAACCAGAATGTGGGCAAGCGCAGGATCGGCTTTGATACGTTTGCAGGTCTCCACGCCGTTGGGTTCATCCATCACCACGTCGAGCAGAATCACATCAGGCGCGTGTTCGCGCGCAAGGCGCAGACACTCGTCACAACTCGATGCTTCGATGACGCTGTAACCAGCGTCACGCAGGACGCGACTCGTTGCATAGCGGATGTGTGGATCATCGTCCACAACTAGAATGCGTGGCGGTTGATTCATATACCACTTCCTTGCAGGGGTAGTGCCACGAAGAAGGTCGTGCCCTTGCCGACTTGACTTTCGACCCAGATTTTACCGTGATGTCCTTCGATTATTTTTTTGACGATGGTCAGTCCCAAGCCCGTGCCTTTTTCGCCTGTGGGACTTTTGACGCTGGTGCGTTGGAACGGCTTGAACAATTTATCGAGTTCGTGCGGCGGAATGCCAGGACCTTGGTCTTGCACGGCTAACAGGACGCTGGAATCAGCGTTGGGTGCGCGCGTGACGCGCACAGTGATGGTGGTGTGCGGTGGCGAGAACTTGATGGCGTTGCCAATCAGATTGTTCAGCACTTGCTCCATCTTGGCGGCGTCGAGGAGCAGAGGGGGCAACGGTTCATCGCTCAATTCAATGGCGATGTGCTTTTTGGCGGCGAGCACGCGATTCAGCGCGATGTTGTGACGAACCAACGCGACCAAATCGGTAGGTTGCAAGTCAAGGCGCAATTGACCGGCTTCGATTTGCGCGATGTCGAGCAAGTCGTTGACCAGATGTAGCATAAATTCGGAGGAACGGCGAATGATGTTGAGAAATTCGCGCTGTTCGTCGTTCAGTCTTGCACCCGCCTCTTCCATCAAGAATTCGCTGTACGACATAATTACGCTCAGTGGATTACGCAAGTCGTGCGCCGCCATTCCCAGGAATTGATTTTTGAGCGCGTTCAGTCGTTCCAACTCGACGTTCTTTTTGGCAAGTTCGCGTTGCATCGTCACGAGTTCGTTGTTCAGGCGACTGATTTCATCGTAGAGGGTGCTATCGCGTTCTGCCTGTGTGCGTGTGGCTTCGGCTTGGGCTTTGAGCGCGGCGCGCAGCGCGTTCGTCTGTTCGTTTTCCATCCGCATCATTTCCTCGTAGAGGGCTAGCGCGAACTTGCCGTTCGTTGCGGCAACGATGAGAAAATGCGCGTTGATTTTGCCGCCCGTAAAATGCAAAGTGACGATGCGCTCATCCAGCGGCACATTCATTTCCCAATCAAAGACGGCACTGTGCTTTCTGAGTTCAATTAAAAAATTCAGTGCCTTGATCAGACTGCCGCGTTCGACGAGTCGCACCAGTGATTGTCCCAGTTTGATGTGCGCGCTCAACCCCAGATCGTCTCGGATGATGTGCGTGATGTTACCGTCGGCATCGCAAAGCAGCGCAAGTCCGCGTGTGTCGAACATTTGTGTACCTCGTTGCTATGAGTGTATGTAGGACAAGGTTGCAAACTTGTCCTACCGCAGAACGCTGTGTGCGACCTGAATGGCTTGTTGCGCGTCGCGTGCATAGGCGTCGGCTTTGACCGCGCGCCACAGGTGCGGTGACAGGTTGAACGGATAGCCCCCCACCAAGATTTTGGGCGGGCGGGACAAAGACGCGGCGCGCACGCGTTCGATCAACTCGGTGACAAGGTGAATGTGAAAAGTCATCGTGACCGAAATAGCCAGCACATCCGCGCGCCGTTCGTCGAGTGTACGCAGGATGGCGTCGGTGGGTGTGTTGGCGCCGAGAAAGTAAGTGTCCCAACCTTCCATCTCGAAAAAGTCGGCGACCATTCGCGCGCCCATCTCGTGCAGTTCACCACTGACACAGGTGACCACGAGTTTACGTCCGATCTTGGTGCCGGAGAAAATGCGCGGATAGAGTTGTGACATAATGACTTGGGTTGCCGCCGTGCAGTAATGCTCTTGTGCCACGCTGATTTGATTCATCTGCCACAAGCGTCCGATTTCTTGTTGCACGGGTTGAAAGACGCGGAGGTAAATGTCTTTGACGCTGGCGCCGCGTTCGACTGCATCGAGAATCAAGTCGCGCGCGGTGTGACGTTCACCACGCAAGAGCGCGTCTAGGTAAGCGCGCGCAAGGGCGCCTAGCGGTGTATCGGTCTGAATGAAACTGGTGGGCTGAGTGGGGGCGCGCGCTAGTGCATCGAGCGCGGCTTGCACATACTCGTCGGCGAGGGCGCGCACATCGTCGGGTAGCATCGTTTGGAACACCGCGCGCATACAATCGAGCGATTGGGGCAACACATCGTCCGGAAAATTCAAGCCCGCAAACAAGGTCTTTGCCCACACGACGTATTCGACGAACAGAGTAGGATCGCCGGCGGCAAGGGCTTCGCTCAAGTAGGTGAGGTGATAGCCGGCATCGCGCACACTCTTGGCGCGTCCCGTCTCACCAAACCGATTCCAGAATTCGCTCTGGAGTTGATACTGGCGCGCGACCAGTGCTTCTGCCAGCGCGTCGCGCTGTGTGTTAATCGTCGCGCTGGCTTGCTGATTCAAGGTGTTCATTCTTCACCCTCCACCAAGTTCGCTGGCAAAGAGATCGTGAACGTGGTGCCTCTGCCCACTTGACTCGTCACGCTGATTTTACCATCGTGCGCTTCCACAATCAACTTGCACAGTGCCAAGCCCAACCCAATGCCTTTGGCTTTGGTGGTGTAGAGCGGTTGGAAAATCTTGTCCAGTGCTTCGGGTGGAATACCGTGCCCTGTGTCGCTGATGCTTGCGCACACGGTTTCGGCTTCGATGCGTACGCCGAGTGTGAGTTGTCCACCTTTGGGCATGGCTTGGATGGCGTTGGTGATGAGATTGCGAAAGACGATTTGCATTTGGGCGGCGTCCAAGAACACATCGGGGAGGTTTGCATCCACATCCCAAGTGATTGCGATGTTGTTAGGCACGGTGCATTGTTCGAGTGCGCTTTGGATGAGGTAGGGCAAGTGGACGCGTTTCAGCACGGGGGTTTTGGGACGCGCAAAGTCCAAGAGACTTTCGATGATGCGCGCGCTCGTGTTCACCTGTTCATCCAGAATTTGAAGTATTTCACGCGTGTCGTCGTCGGGTTGTTCAAGGTGCGTCCGCAAATAGTACGTCGCGTTTTTGATCGCGCTGAGTGGCGAACGGAGTTCGTGCGCGATGCTCCCCGCGAGTTGTCCTAGCGTGGCAAGGCGTACTTGGCGTACCAGTTGTTCTTGTGCCTCGTTCAATTCGCGCGTGCGCGCTTCGACAAGTTGTTGCAGGTGTTCCGAGTATTCGCGAATCGTGGCTTCGGCACGTTTGCGTTCAGTGATGTCGCGCGAGACGCCCACCAGTCCGATGATGTTGCCGCTGGCATCGCGAATCGGATTTTTGATCGTCTCGTACCAAACAAGATTGCCGTCGCGATCGGTCGTAGATTCTTCGACACGTATCGGCGTGCCAGTGTTGAACACCTGAGCATCACCTTGAGCGCACTGTGTTGCCAAATCGGGTGGCATAATTTCGTCGTCGCGTTTGCCCACAATGTTCGTGCGCGTGGTTCCTGCAAATTCTTCGTACGCGCGATTGACATACAGGTTGCGTCCTTGTGTGTCTTTCAGATAAACGATGTCGGGAATACCTTCGACGAGCGCGTAAAAGCGCGCGTTTGCCTCTTGCAGTTCGGTTTGCGTACGCTTGAGTTCGGTCACGTCGGTTGCCATATGGATAATCTTTTCCAATTTGCCTTGGGCATCCAAAACCGGCGTACACGAGACCAAGAATGTGCCTGCGATGGTTTGCATTTCCATCTCGACGGTCTGCATCACGCCTGTACGTAGCAGGGTTTCCATCGGGCAATTTGTCGGAGGAGCGCCGGTGTCATGGAGCAAGTCGTAACAGTGTTTACCCAGCATCTCGTTTTCTGTCTTGCCCAATTGTTTCAGCGCGGCGGGATTGACGGCGATAATCCTGTGTTGCACGTCGAGAATAAAAGTGGGGTGACCAATCGCGTTGAAAATGTCTTGCCATTCCTTGCGCGAACGGCGTAATTCGTCTTCCATTTTCTTGCGTTCGGTGATGTCACGCCCAACGCCCACCAAGCCAACGATGTTTCCTTGTGCATCGCGCAAGGGGACTTTGGTCATCAAATGCCAACGGCGTTCACCGCGTTGGTGATGCAAGTACTGCTGTTCTGATTCGATGATGGGTTGTCCTGTGGTCAAAACGTACTGATCGTCGGTATAATATTTTTTTGCCAAGTCGGGCGGGTGGAAATCAAACAGAGTTTTGCCTAACGCCTGTTCTTGCGTTGCCACGCCAAGTGTTTGCAAGTGATAGGCGTTGTTGAGGATAAATCTGCCTTGGGTGTCTTTGACGAAAATGGAATCGGGAATGGCGTCAACCATCGTGCGCAGTAGATTGCGTTCAGCGGCAAGCGCGGCGCTGGCTTGTTTGCGTTCCGTAATATCGCGTATGCTAAGGACGATGTCCACACTGTGCTCGCGCGCGTAGGATTGGGCAATCGTCTCGCAGTCGCGCCAAGTACCGTTGTAGTGTCGTAGGCGATGTTCGATGCAATGCGCGTGCCAAGGGTCGTGCATTGCGCGCTCTAGAGCAACGTGGAGGGTTTTATAATCGTCGGGATGTGTCAGATCCAGCCAATCGGCACCAATCAAATCGGCAGGAGGGTGACCGAACACGTTGCTGACCGAAGGACTGACAAAGCGAATCCAACGGCGCTCGTCTATGATCACAATCACGTCCGAGATGTTTTCGATGAGAGTGCGATACATTTGGGCTTGCTGACGCAACAATCCTTCCGCGTCTTTGCGCGCGGTAATGTCGCGTGCGATGTGAAGCGTTCCAACGATGTGATCGTTTTCACAAAATGTCCGTCCACGTACTTCGAGCGTGACGCGCTGTTGCGTGCGAGTGAGTACAACGGTCTCAAAGCGGTCAATGGTTTCGCCGCGAAAGATGCGCGCGAGCGCGTCTTGTGCGCTGGCGCGCGCTTCAGGCGCAACGAATTCGAGCGGACTGGTACCAATCAGTTCTTCGACTGTGTAGCCCAACGTCTCGCACAAGGCGTCATTGACCATCGCGACGCGCGCCGAGGCGTCGAGCGCAAAGATAAAGTCGCTAGCGTGTTCGATGTAGGTACGCCAGCGTTCTTCGCTCACGCGCAGGGCGTGCGCCGCGCGCTCGCGTTCGGTCACATCGTGTCCATTGATGACGATGCCAGCAATGAGAGGATGCGCTAGTAGATTAGTGCCCATCATCTCCATCGTGCGCCATTCACCGTTGCGATGTCGTATGCGTAGCGTGGTGACCGTGTCCGATGCGCCGGGAGTGACAAGGCGATGTTGAAACCCTTCCTGGGCTTGAGCGTGATCGTCAGTATGAATGAATTCCCACGCTGAATGCCCACACAGTTCATCGGGAGTATAACCAAGAATTTTCTGCGAGGATGGACTGGCGTAGATAATCGTTGCCTCGCGATTCAAAACCAGCGTGAGATCGCTGGAATGTTCCACCAGCGCGCGGAAACGCTCTTCGTTC
>JAOACU010000371.1 GCA_026417715.1 Anaerolineae bacterium
CGTGTCACGCTGAGCCCTTCCTTCGCTTCGCTCAGGACAAGTTCCTGCGTCAGGGTAAACTCCGCGAAGCGTCTCGCAAAGTCCTTTGAGAGATTCTTCGCTTCGCTCAGAATGACATTCTCGGCATTACTTTTTTACCACTATCAGCAATCGAAAATCGGCAATCGAAAATCGAAAATCAGCAATCGGGGTGTATGCTTGAAACGTGATTTGGTGACTGCAGGACTCGTTGGCTTGCTCATCGGCGCGGCGTTGTACGCCGGTGCCAGCGCGCTCAGCACGCGCCTTCCAATTCTGGTGCAAGGCACACTGTTCGCCGCGATCGTGTTTGCGTTTTTGCTCTTGCTCGCGCTTCTCGAAGTGCCGATGATGACGTTCGGCTTGCGGCAGATGGCGCGCAGCGCGTCCACCCCGCGCCGCTTACTCCGCGCGACGTTTGTCATCTACGTTGCGTTCGCCGCGTTCTACGCCTCGCTGTTCGTGTTGCTCACAGGACAAATCGTGTGGGGATTAGGCATCGTCGCGGTGTGTGGTTTGCGGTGGGTGAGTGGCAAGTGGGTGGAATGACGACGGAGGACGGAAGACGGAGGACGAAGGACGAAAGACGAAAGACGAATGCTTTCGTCCTTCGTCTTTTGTCTTTCGTCTCATTGCGTCGGGACAAACTGCACGATGTAACGTTTGTACGGCACGACTTCGACGGGCAACGGATCGGAGGTGGCGGGCGAAACGGTACGCACGCACCAACGCGCGGAATCTTTCCAGTACACACCCTTGAAGTTGAACGCGCCGTTCGCATCGGTGGTATCGGCAAAGACGACGGTGTTATCGCATTTGTCGGCAACGACGCGCACGTTCGCAACACCGCGCCCGGTCACATCAACCACAGTACCGAAAATGCCGGGCAATTCGCTGTTCCAATTTTCTACGCCGACGAGTTTACCCGTGTACTTGTGCGCTGGTGCGCCACTAGTGCTGGGTGGACGCGGCGCGGCGACTGGCGGCGCGGCAGATGGCGCTGTCGTACTCACCAGTGGCGAGTTGGCAGGGAGTTTAAAGTAGGCGCGCAAAATGTCTGTGGCAATCGGCGCGGCAACTTGGGACCCTTCACCACCGCTGTACACAAACACGGTGACCACGATTTCGGGATTCTCGTACGGAGCGAACGCTGTGAACCACGCGTGCGTGGGGAGGTGTCCATTCGCTTTGGGACCGTAAAATTCGGCGGTGCCGGTTTTTGCCGCGACGCTCACATCGGCAAGGTTGGCTTTGGTCGCTGTGCCGCGCGTCACGGCTTCGCGCATTCCTTCGCGCACGATTGCCAGGTTCGCCGCATCCACGCGCACTTGGCGAATGACTTGGGGCTCGATGGTACGCACGATGCGCCCTTGCGTATCGCGAACATCGCGCACGAGTTGGGGCTTGTAGAGTGTGCCACCATTCGCGACGGCGGCTGTCATATTCGCGATCTGCAGCGGCGTTGCCAACACGTACCCCTGCCCGATGCTCATATTGTACGTGTCGCCAATCGTCCAAATGTCACCAATCGTCTTACGTTTCCAGTTTGGATCGGGCACTAGCCCACTGGCTTCGCCGGGCAAATCAATGCCGGTGCGTTCGCCAAAGCCAAACATTCGCGCGTATGCCGCCAGACGCGTTTCGCCTAATCCCGTATCGAAATTCGGTGGTTCACCGCCGCCGATTTTGTAGAAGAACACATCGGACGACCAAGCAATGCCATCGCGCACGGTGATCGGACCAAAGCCGGGTTTGTACCAATCGTAGAACGGTTGCGCGAGCGTGGGATCATCGGGATAGTACTTGTGTGGTACCCAAACGATGCCGGGATGTCCCGCGTCAATACGCGTGTTGATGTCAATGACGCGCTCTTGCAATGCCGCGCTCGCGGGCACCATTTTGAACACAGAACCCGGAGGATACTGCCCCGTGATGGCGTGATTGACGAGCGGACGTAATGGGTCTTGGATCAACGCATTCAACGCATCGGTGGAAATGCCGGCGGCAAAGAGGTTGTTATCGTAACTCGGAATCGTTACTAGCGCGAGCACATTGCCGTTGCGTGGATCGAGTGCAATCGCGACACCTTGTTTGGCGCGTGCATCGCGCAAGCCCTTTTGCAAAATCGCGTGGACGCTTTTTTGGAATTCGTAATCTATGGTAAGCATGAGATTATTTCCCGGCGTAGGTGCTTCGCTTCCCAGTACTGCGATTTCACGCCCGGTCACGTCCACTTGGATATACCGACGACCTTTGATGCCGCGCAAAGCCGATTCGAACGTGGCTTCCAAGCCGGTCAAACCGATGGTATCGTTCGCCGCGTACCCGCGCGCACGATACGTCGTGAACTCTTCGCGCGGGATGGGACCTGTGTAACCGAGTAGATGCGCGAATAGAGGGCCATCGGTGTACTCACGAATGGCTTTCATTCCCACAACGACGCCGGGAAAATCGAGCCGATGCTCTTCGATGTAGAACGCAATCTCGCGCGGCACATTGTCTTTGATGAGCACTGGCGTAAACGGATCGCGCTGTCCTTGTGTCACGAGTTCACGCAAGCCGGGCTTGCGTTTGGGTGGAGTGACCACGCGCCCCAAATCGCTCGGCAAACTCGCCAGCACATCGGTAGCCACGTTTTCGATGACGGTATCAATCGGCACTTGGAGGAGCGCGCTGAGGCGTTCATACACGCGCTCGCGTTGTGCCAGCGGAAAATCGGCAGGGACGATGGAGACCTGAAACGCGGGAACGTTGCGCGCGAGAATCTTGCCTGCGCGATCGTAGATGACACCGCGCAGCGCCTCGGTGCTGACCAACCGAAAGCGATTTTGATCGGCGGCGCGACGATAGTACTCGCTGTTGGCAATTTGAATG
>JAOACU010000372.1 GCA_026417715.1 Anaerolineae bacterium
TCGATATTTTCAATTTCTTCAAATTTTTTGCGTCTTAACAGCAAGAATTTGATTTCTTAAACAAGCTCTAAACACGCGCACCACGACAACGGCGGGGCGACGCGCGATGAAAGATGCTTCCGATTCGTCCGCCGTTGCATGGTGCTACGGCGTTTTGTGCCATACTGCTACAATGCGCAGGCAATTGGTTATACGGAGAATAACATATGGACAACTCAAAAGGCTCACGTTGATTGGCGTTGGAATAATCATAGGTGCATTTGCTGTCTTGGGTTTTCTTGGTTTCAAACTTGAATGAATTGAGAATAGGCACGTTGGTTGGCATTATCAGACAATCTGGCTTGCCGCGCTCTTTGAAAACGAAATGATTGATTTGGGAACGCCGCCCAACATACGCATCACGACAACGGCAGGGCAGCACGCGGTTGGAAGGTGTTTACGATTCGTCTGCCGTTGCGTGATGTTACGGCGTTTCCCACTTACACCTCTCCCCTCACCTCCCGCGCAAGACGCGCGAAAAATTCCACCATAAACGCGTGTCGCTCTTCCGCGATTTGGCGCGCGGTGGCGGTGAACAGCCGCTCGCGCACCTTGCTCAACTTGACCACAAACTCGGCATACGGCGTGTGATTCGCATTGTGTTGCGCGCGCGTGGCAGGCGTATCGGGCGCGACGGCGCTCCACAACCGTTGGTTGAGCGCGCCTGCCACCGCGTACGCGCGCGCAATGCCAATCGCGCCAATCGAATCGAGTTTATCCGCATCGAACAAAATTTTCGCTTCGAGTGTTTGCGGTGTGAGTGTGCCGCGAAAACGATGCGCGGCAATCGCGTGTACCACTGCCTCGACGCGCGCAGGCGCGATGCCGCGCGCAAGTAGAATTTCGCGCGCGCGTATCGCACCACTTGCCGCGTGATCGGCATCGCGTCCCGCGTCTTCTTCCGCGCGCGTTACATCGTGCAACAACGCCGCCGCGCGCACAACCTCCACGTCCGCGCCTTCGGCAAGCGCAAGGCGTTCGGCAAGTGCCAACACACGCAAGACGTGATCAAAGTCGTGCGCGCTGTCTCCGTCGGCATAGTATGCTCGGGCTTGCTCAATCGTGAGCATCGGTATTTGTCTCCTCGTTCAGAAATGGTATAATACGAATTGCAGGATGCTACTCAATCTGCAATCTAAAATCCAAAATGACGCCTATGTCTGACTCACCTGCTCGTTTGCATGCGATTGTCACCGGAATCGTGCAAGGTGTCAATTTTCGTTGGTACACCAAACGCCACGCGGCGAATCTAAATTTGACCGGCTATGTGCGCAATCGCGCCGATGGATCGGTAGAAATCGTTGCCGAAGGACCGCGCGACGCGCTGGAGCGTTTGTTGGATTTGGTGCGCGTCGGTCCGCCTTCGGCAGTCGTGGACAATGTCAAAGTGCACTGGGGCACACCGACGGGCGAATATTCCTACTTTGAAATTCGATACTGATCAATGAACAATTACAACCCCGAACGAACCGCGTGGCTCGTGATGTGGGGCGCGTTCATCATCTTTTTGTTGTTGTGTGCCACGATTCCATTCGGCATCAAGTACTATCTCGAACACGCGACCACACCACAAAACGCCACGCTCGAAGTTATCAGCGGGACCGTGCGCGTCCGCGAACCTGGCACCGCCGCGCCGATTGCTGTGACGCAAACGATGAAGATACGCGAAGGTAGCGTCGTTGAAACCGATGAAACCTCACGCGGCATTGTGACGTTTGAAGACGGTAGCACGACGATTCTTTTTCCCAACACGCAAATTTTCTTGCGACAGATGCGCGTGGCGACTTTTCCTTGGGGCGTCGAACCGTTCACGCTGATTCTCGATCAAGCGCGCGGACGCGTGCGCGTCGGCGCGGCATCGCGCGCCACAACAGCGCGCGCGCGTGTGTTCCAAGTCCACACGCCGCACCTCATCGCTACACTCGACGAAGGAAGTTACGCTATCGAAGTGAGCAGCGGTCTTTCGCAAGTGTCTGCGCGCGATGGCGAAGCCACCGTCACCGCGCAAAACAAAACTGTGACGATTCGACGCAGTCAGCGTACGTTGGCACGCCAGAACGAACCGCCCTTGTCTCCCCTCCCTGCCGCGCAAGACCTCATCGTCAATGGCGATTTTTTGGACCCGCGCTCGCGCGGCTGGAACGATCAAATCGAAACGCCGAACATCCCCGGCGTGCCGACTGGACAACTGAGCAATCCCACCCTCGATGGTCGTGTCACCTTGCGAATTTATCGGAGCGGCTCGAATCAAACCAGCGCGATCACCGGCGTTGTGCAACACATCAATCGCGAAGTTTCGGATTATCGTTCGATGCGTTTGGTCGCCGATGTTCGCATCCAGTATCATAACTTGTCGGGTGGTGGTGTACTTAGTTCCGAGTATCCTCTCATCCTGCGGCTCAAGTATCGCGATGTGTATGGTAGTGAAGCCGAGTGGGTGCATGGTTTCTACTACCAGAACATCACCAATAATCCCACTCTCAACGGCGAACAAGTGCCCCAAAATGTGTGGATACCGTACGAAAGTGGCAATCTGTTGGAGATACTTGATCCGCGTCCGTTCTTCATCACCTCACTCATCGTCTACGCTTCGGGTTGGGATTACGAGGCGTACGTTACAGGGATTCGCCTCATCGTCGAATAAATATTTCCGTCCATCAAAGACACGAAGGTCACGAAAAGACAGAAACTTGGTGTCCTTCGTGGAGAAAATAGCGATCAAAAAGTAATGCTGAGAGTGTCATTCTGAGGCGCGCTTTACGCGGTGCTGAGCGAAGCCGAAGCAAGAATCTCTCAAACCACTTTGCGAGACGCTTCGCTGCGCTCAGCGTGACAGAG
>JAOACU010000373.1 GCA_026417715.1 Anaerolineae bacterium
CAAAGTCCTTTGAGAGATTCTTCGCTCCCTTCGGTCGCTCAGAATGACAGGGTAACACGACTTTGACAAAGCCCTAAGGGTTTTGTTCAGACCTCACAGGTCTCCAAGACCTGTGAGGTCTGGAATCTTATCCCCAAGAGCAAAATAGCAAGTGGAGAAAAAATTTTGCCTAATTGGTTAGAAGAAATTTTTGTCTCTGGCACGTTTGTTGTATAATGGATTTACGCAAGCGTGCGTAATCAATGAGGAGGAATTTTGCAATGGAGGCATCACAATTCAAAGATCTGAATCCTTCACCCCGTTTGTTGTTGGGACCTGGACCGAGTTTGGTGCACCCACGCGTTTTGCGCGCGATGAGCACACCGGTCATTGGTCACCTTGATCCTGAATTTCTTGCACTGATGAACGAGGTGCAAGCACTGTTGCGTTATGTCTTTCAAACCCAGAACGAGTTGACCATTCCCATTTCGGGGACGGGCAGCGCGGGGATGGAAGCCGCGCTGTGCAATTTCATCGAGCCAGGCGACAATGTGTTGATCGCCGTGATGGGGTACTTTGGCGAACGTATGGTGGATATGGCGCGTCGTTATGGCGCCAACGTGGATCGTTTGGATCGGCAGTGGGGCGAAATCTTTGACCCTGCCGAGATCGAGCAACAGTTGAGTCGCAAAAAGTATAAATTGCTCGCGTTTGTGCACGCCGAAACTTCGACAGGCGCAGAGCAATTGCATGTCAAAGAGATCGCCGCTGCCGCACACAAGCACGGCGCGCTGGTGGTGATGGATTGTGTCACCTCGTTGGGTGGTATGCCGGTGCGCGTGGACGAGTGGGATGTGGACATTGCCTACAGTTGCTCGCAGAAATGTCTCTCGTGTCCCCCTGGTCTTGCGCCGTTGACTGTCAGTCCACGCGCGCGTGAAGTATTGCGCGCGCGCAAGACGCCTGTGGCAAACTGGTACTTGGACTTGACGATGGTGGAAAAGTACTGGGGCAATGAACGCACCTATCATCACACGGCGCCGATTACGATGAACTATGCGTTGCGCGAAGGTTTGCGCATCGTTGCCGAAGAGGGCTTGGAGGCGCGTTGGGCGCGGCATCGCGCGAACGCAGAAGCACTATGGGCAGGGTTGGAAGAACTCGACTTGACGCCCTTTGTTCCGCCCTCCTATCGTCTAACACCTTTGACGACGTGCGCGCTTAGCCCGCGTCTCGATGATGTTGCCGGACGCAAACGCTTGCTCGACGAGTACAACATCGAAGTCGCTGGTGGTTTTGGTCCGCTCAAGGGCAAGATTTGGCGCATCGGTTTGATGGGCTATGGCAGTCGGCGTGAGAATGTGACCTTGTTGCTGGCGGCACTGCGAAAATTGTTATCGTAAGTATGAACAGTGGTTGGTGGGCGCACCAACCACTGTTTGTTTATCCGCCGCGCCGCCACGCGGTTGCGCGCGCATAGAGCGCGTATTGCCAACGCGTGAAAACCACATCGCGCGCTTCGAGGTAGCGTACCAACTGCCCCCCAAAACCCTGTTTGAATTGATACAAGCCGTGCGCCGCGCGCGCGTCCGCGTCGGTAGTGGCACCCAGTCCCCACAAATCGTAACGCGTGCATCCGCGCGCGTGTGCCCACTGAATCGCCGCCCAATGGAGCGCGTGATTCGGCATTCGCTCACGATGCGCGTTCGATGACGCGCCGTAGAGGTAAATCGCTTCGTTGCCCAGCGCAGTGACAAAGATCATTGCAAGTGGTTCACCCGCGTACTCGGCAACGAACAGGCGTGCCCAATCGCGCGCGGTGAAAAGTTCAAATGCCGTTTGATAGTACGCGCGTGAGTGAATCGCAAAGCGGTCGCGCGTGCTGGTGATTTGCAGTAGGCGATAGAACGCGGCAAGGTCGTCCGCAGTGCCCGCGCGCACAGTCACGCCCTTGCGTTCTGCTAGGCGAATGTTGTAGCGCCACTTGGGTTTCATTTGCGCGAGGATCGTATCGAGATCGCGCGTCAGGTCGAGGTGGAATGTGACGCGCGGTTGAATCGAAGGCGCGACGCGCAGAGTATCGAACGGATGCTTGGTTGTCTCCAGCCAGTTCGGTTCGATTTTGAGGACAAAGGCACCGCGCGTTTTTGCCGCGTGACAAAGCGCATCGAGGAGCATTGTGACGGTACGCGAGTCACTCGGATCGGCAACGGGTCCGCGCGGAACATAAGCAAAACGCCAGCCAAGTGGCAAGGGGCGAATGAGCATTTGCGCGCCGGCAACAAGCGTGCCTGCGCGCACCAGAGCAAGGCGATGCACGTGCCACCCAAAACGTGCTTTCAATTCGCCCCACGCCGAGGATTGCAAGAGGTGTCCATCGTGCGTGAGGACAAAATTGTCCCACGCTTGCGCGTCGGGATTTTCGATGATGGAGAGATCGTTCACGGGGGCATTATAGCACAAAGCGTGAAAAAGTTGATGCGCGTCGGTTTGGGGTGGGTGCAAAAAGGTCTCTTGACACCATTTCATTTCCACAATATAATTTAATCGGTTGCGTAACCGATTAACCGCCTTGCCAACCCCGAAAGGTGTCTAACAATGCCCACCATTCGCGATGTTGCGAAACTCGCCGGCGTAAGCACCGCGACGGTTTCCCACGTCCTCAACAATTCGCGCGTCGTCCGTCCCGAAACGCGTCAACAAGTCCTCGATGCAATCAAGCGGCTGAACTATCGCCCCAGCGCGATTGCGCGTTCGCTCACCACGCAAACCACGCGTTCGATTGGTGTGCTCGTTGCCGACATCACCAATCCTTTCTTTGCCGCCATCGTGCGCGGCATCGAGAATCGTCTCGAATCGCACGGCTATCACC
>JAOACU010000374.1 GCA_026417715.1 Anaerolineae bacterium
ACGCGCCACCAGCGCGGCAAGAATCGCGATCGTCGCCAGCATCGCGCCGGACAAATCAGCAATCTGAACGCCGGGCGGAATCGGTGGACCATCGGCGACGCCATTCACCGCAAGTAAGCCAGAGAGCGCGAGATAGTTCAGGTCGTGTCCCGCGCGTTCGCGATACGGACCACTTTGTCCGTAACCGCTCAACGAGCAGTACACGAGACGCGGATTGAGCGCGCTCAAATCTTCATAGCCGATGCTCCACCGACTCGCAGCGCCTGGGCGAAACGATTCGATGAACACATCCGCCGTCTGCACCAAGCGCATCAACACCTCGCGCCCGCGCGGATGACGAAAGTTCAGCGCGACACTCTGCTTGTTGCGATTGATGAGCAAGAACGTCGGATTGACCTCTTCACCGCTGATGGGATCGCGCATCATTGGTGGAATGACACGCAGATAATCGCCCAGTCCCGGCGTTTCGATTTTGATCACCTCCGCGCCAAGATCGGCTAACAACATCGTGCAGTACGGACCCGGTAACAAGCGCGAGAGATCAAGCACGCGGATGCCGTCGAGTGGTTTCATTGACAGGTTTCAGGTTTCGAGTTTCAGGTTTCAGGTTTCAAGTTTACTGTGGCACATTGTCAACTTGAAACCTGAAACTGGAAAACCTTAAACTACTTGGCGTATTCGATGATCGCGTTCTCCAACGCCTTGGTATCTTTGGTGTCTAACCCTTCGGCGGCATAAGCCACGTTTCCATTGCGATCAATCACAACGATGGCGACTGGATTTTCGATACCGTACATCTTGTAGATGTTTTGGGCAGGATCGTAGGTTGCTGGGAATTTGGCGCCCATTTGTTGCATAAACGTTTTCGCCATCGAGACACTGGGCAGTTTGAACGAAACGGTGATGATCTCGATCTTTTCGCGATACTTTTTCCACAGATCGCGCACCGCTGCGATTTGAGCGGGATCAACGCGCGTGCTGGAGAACATCAAGACGACAGGTTTCTGCCCCTTGTACTTTTCCAGATCAATTTCTGGACCAGTCAAGTTCATACTTTTGAACATCGGGGCGGGCGTGCCAGGGGTGATGAGCGGCATAGTTCCTCCTTTGGAATTTCAGATTTTAGATTTTGGATTTCAGATTGCCAATTTTCATCAAGTCATCTGCCATCTACAATCTGAAATCGGCAATCCGTTTATTTATCTCGCGCGATACCTTCCAATACCAGATCGGCAAAAATGTTTGCAATTTCTTGTGGCGTGAGCCGTCCTTCGGGCGAGTACCATTGATACACCCAGTTGCACATTCCCAAAATCGCCAATGCCACCATTTTGGTATCCATCGCGCGAAACTGTTTACGCGCGACGCCTTCCTCGAGGATGCGTTCAATCAGGCGCGCGTGCTTTTCGCCTTCCGCGCGTACGCGCGCGTGATAACGATTCGTGAGCGCGCGACGTTCGGAGAGATAGACCGTGTAGGTATCCAGTTGCTCACACAGAGCAAGTACGTGGGATTCGATAGCGCGGCGGAGTTTGTTCGTGGGGGTATCGGCTGAGGCGTGGATGGCTTCGAGTTGTCGTGTGAGTGCGCCAATACTGCGTTCAAAGATTTTGGAGAGGAGGGCTTGTTTGCTGGGGATATAGTGATACAGACTGGCTTTTTGCAATCCCACCGCGTCCGCGATATTTTGCATCGAGGTCGCGTGGTACCCTTTCTGGCGAAAGATGCGGACGGCTTCTGCCAGAATTTGTTCTTCTTTATTCGCAATGTCTGTAACCGCACGCTTGCGCATCGTGGCTTTGCCCTTTCGACACTGAACGGGTATAATCTACCGACCGTTTGGTAGATTCATTATACCACGCGCGGCGTGTCTTGTCAATTGCCGATCGACACCCTACAAACCTGTTTGACTTGCCACATTCAGTCGTGTATAATTTTGGGTGTAAGTTAGGGAACGTTGGGTCAATTGGTTTGCACTCGTTGAATGAGGTGCATATGATTGATTCGTCCGACCATTCAATTGATGTTTGCGGTCACGTCAAAAGCACTTGACGCGCGTTTGCGCGCGCGTTCCGAGTGCTTTTTTTATAGAATGCGCAAGGACATAAGAATCTGCATGGCAACACAAAACATTGAGGTCGGAGAGAGAAGATTGAAGAAAATGAATTTAATGGTCTGCATTGGACGCGATGGGAAGTATTGCGAATAACGATACCCAACGCTGTTGTTGCAAATGATATGGGAAAAACTGTGTTATACAACAACATCGTGTCGGAGAATGTAAGACTCTTGACGACTGATTCGCTGATTTAGAAACAGTAAAGCAAACCAGTAATAGACTGCCCAAAATGGGGACGATATATGCCACCATTTCTTGGTCAATTATCTATCTCCGACTGGATACAAGTTTTTGCAGCATTAGGACAATGCACCTCTGGCATTGGTGCAATGCTTGCTGCCTTATTTGCATATTTCACTATTCGGCAAATGAAAGTAGAGTCCGAAAGAAAGAGAAAGGATTTCATAATTCAATATGGGCCTAAGATACACGTGCAATGGTCTAAGGAAAACAACGTTGCTGCAGACGCTCTTTGGGATAAATTCCCACGAACACCCGATCAGGTTGAACGGTTACAAGACGAAGCGGCAAAGAAAGTTTTTAAAGTCCTATCTGGTTGGTGGGAAAAGCCTTCTGAAAAAGCATGTCCAACAAAGTATGTAGTATTGAATATCCAGAACATACAATCTGAACCAATGTCTGGTATAGCCCGAAACTTACAAGGCAGATTAGAGACTGTCTCTTATACACATCT
>JAOACU010000375.1 GCA_026417715.1 Anaerolineae bacterium
CCGCCATTCGGGGATGCCCCCGCCGCTCCAACAGCAACCCCACATCCTCGACGAATTGCATTACCTCTGGGTCAAGACTGTCACTACCGTCCTTATCCATAGGCCTTTTCACTCCTTTCGATTCTATTGTATCACAATTGATTTGTTTAGTCAAAACTGAACAAATTGAAACAAACAAAAGAATATTGACAAATCCAAAGTGACTAAAAAACATTGGGCGAACGGCTTTGCCGTCCGCCCAATGTCTGCTCCCTCTCTAGACATACCACACACCCGTACGTAACGGCTGTAGGAAGGGGTTGAGTTGCTTTTCCTCACCAATCGTCGTAGGGTCCCCGTGACCGGGATAAACGATGGTGTCGTCGGGTAACGTCAGCAACTTGTCACGGATCGAGCGCATCAGCGTTCCGTAATCACCGCCGGGCAAATCAGTGCGCCCAATGCCGCCCTGAAACAACGTATCGCCCACAAACACGATGCGATCGCGCAACAAGCACATTCCACCGGGACTGTGCCCCGGTGTGTGCAATACACGAAACGTTAGCGCGCCAACGCGCACTTCATCGCCTTCGCGCACCAATCGCTCCGCCGGTGCAGGTTGCCCAAAGACAAACCCAAACAACCGCGCCCCTAACGACGCGCCAGCCAGCATCGGGGCTTCGTCGGCGTGCAAGACGAATGGCGCGCGCGTCGCGGCGCGCAACTCTTCGAGCGCAAAGAGGTGATCGAAATGCGCGTGCGTCGCGACAATCGCCACAACTTTTAACTGCTCGCGGCGCAACACATCGAGAATCTCGCGCGCATCGCCACCAGGATCAATCACCATCGCCTCGCGCGTTTTCTCATCGCCCACGATATAGCAATTCACGCCGAGCGGACCAACAATGCAGGTTTCCAATATCATCGCTACTCCTTGGTTTCAGGTTTCAGGTTACAAGTTTAACGGAATACGCACTATGCACTATTCTTGGCTGTTTATGGCTTGCGACTGCCCGCGAATTTTTCACGCCGAAACAGATTGATCAAAAGTGCGCTCAAGAGTTTGAAAACCATCACCACGTAGTAAAACCAGTTGAACAGGAAAAAATATCGCGAGGCAAGATTTTTGCGATAGTAGAGAAAGTACGAACGATGCCACTCCCAAATCGAGCGATACGGTGACACGCGCGAACCGCCGCGCCCAGCATAGTGAATGATTTGCGCTTCGGGATAGTAGTACACTTGCCAGCCCGCGCGCTTGGCGCGAAAACAATAATCGGTATCTTCTTGGTAAGCAAAAAATTGTTCGTCGAGCAAACCGATTTGCTCAATCACTGCACGCCGAATGAGCATACACGCACCCGACACGGCATCCGCCGGGTGCGTTTCGTTTTCATCCCGATACGTCATCAAATAGCGCGCGAACAAGGGACTGTGCGGAAAGAGCGTGGAAAGTCCAGAGAAATAGCAAAACAAATCCCAAGGTGTGGCGTAACTGCGCCGACATTGTTTTTGGAGCGTGCCATCACGATTCAAAATTTTAGGTCCGCAAATGCCGACTTGCGGATGTGCATCGGCGAACGCGACGAGACGATCCAACGCATCGGGTAAGACGACAGTATCGTTGTTGAGTAAGAGTGCGTAACGTCCTTGACTGACGCGCAATGCTTGGTTGATCGCTTTGGCAAAACCGACGTTGGTGTTATTTGCGATAACGCGCACAGCGGAAAACTCGTCGCGCAACATTTCGAGCGTGCCATCACGCGAAGCGTTATCCACGACGATAATTTCAAAAGAGCAATGCGTGTGCGCGTAAATCGAGCGCAAGCAATCACGAAGAAAATCTTTGGCTTGGAGCGTGGGAATGCTAATCGAGAGGTCAGGTGTCATCGTGTTTGTGCGACGCGTGTGTAAACGGACAAGGTGGCTTGGGCGGTGCGCTCCCACGAAAACTCGCGTGCGCGCGCCAATCCTTTGGCGGCTAATGTAGCACGCCGTGTGGAATCTGTCAAAAGGTGGCGCATCGCATCGGCAAGCACGTCCACATCGTTGGGTTCAACAAGGACAGCAGCATCACCAGCGACTTCGGGCATCGAAGAGATGTTAGAAGTGATCACGGGCACTCCACACGCCATCGCCTCAAGAACGGGCAACCCAAAGCCCTCGTAAAACGAGGGATACACAAAGAGGTCTGCCGCGCTGTAAAGCATCGGTAGTTCGGCTTGCGGAATGTAACCCGGAAACCAAACACGTGAGGTCAAGCCCAGTTCTTGAATCGTCGCAAAAAGTGGCGCGTCCTTCCAGCCGCGCGTGCCAGCAAGCACGAGGACGTGTGGCAACTCCATCTGCACAATACGCGCAAATGCACGCACGAGCGTCGGTAAATTTTTGCGTGGCTCCAAGTTACCAACGTACAAAACGAATGGACGCGATAGATGGTATCGTGTGCAAAACGCATCGAGTGCGTGCCAATCGGTGACGGGTCGAAAATGCGAAGCAATGCCGTAAGGAATGGTTTCGACTTTATCGGTAGGAACGCGCAGGATTCGCGTGAGATCAGTGCGCGTGCTGTGTGAAATAGCAATGAGTGCGTCCGCGCGACGTGCGGCAAGCGGCATCATCGCTTGAAAAAAGACGCGCTTGTAGAACAAGTGCATTTGCGGATAGAGGAAAAAGGTCAAGTAGTGAAATGTGACGATTGAGCGACATGGCTTGACTAGCGGCATCGTATAATGCGGTGAATGCAACGCGTCGAGGCGATAGTGGCGTACGAGTATAGGTAGCACCGTTTGTTCCCAGGCGACACGGAGAAACGGCGAAGGAAGTGAACACAGCACAAGGCG
>JAOACU010000376.1 GCA_026417715.1 Anaerolineae bacterium
GTCGGCGTACCGATTCTGCCACCGTACTATGCAATGCGCTTGTTACCGTTCGTCGTACCCGAAATCAATGGTTGGCGTCGTCGCTTGTTGCGTGAACGCGATATTGTGGATGCGTTATTCTGATGAATACCTCACCGACAATTCTTATCGTAGATAATGATGCACGCGTGGTTGAAGAGTTAGCGCGCGGCTTGCGTCAGCAAACCACGTGTCAGGTGTACACCTGTACCAGTGGCACCGATGCGCGCGCGGCAATCGAACAAACCCACTTTGATCTGGTGATTACCGATTGGCGAATGGCGGACGTGGATGGCGTCACGCTCATCCGCGAAGTCAAAGCGCGCTCACCCGATACGATTACCGTCCTGATGAGCGCGTACGATATGAGCGAAATCCAAACTCTCGACGACGAATTCATTGCGCATCACTATTTGAACAAACCTTTTTTGATGGACGATTTGCTCAATATCGTACAAGCGGTCTTTGCGATGCCAGCCGCCGAGACCGCGAAAGACAAGCCGCGCGTGCTCAAAGTCGTTCTTGGGGGAGACGCCAACGTCGGCAAGACGAGTCTCATCGAACGCTATTGCACTTGTCAATTCGATCCACAGCGCGATATGACGATTGGCGTGGATTTTCATCTGTACGATGTGAAAATCGAACAAGTGCCGCTACGACTGGTGGTGTGGGATTTGGGAGGACAGGAACGTTTTGCTTTTGCGCGACGCGTGTTCTATCGGGGCGCACAAGCCGTTGGCTTGATTTTCGATGTGAGCAATAGCACCTCATTCTACAACCTGATGCGCTGGTGGCGCGAGACGCGCGAATTTCTACCCGATGTACCGATTTTGCTGTTGGCGAACAAAATTGACTTGCCGCGCCAAGTCTCGCGCGAACAAGCCGAAGAAGTTGCCCGCGCATGGAATGTGCCATTCTTTGAATCGTCGTGCGCAAGCGGTGAAGGAGTGGCCGAATTTTTCCACGCCCTTGCCCAATATGCTTGGCAACACGCTCAGCAACAATCGCAGGAATAATTTTCCGTCTGTTCCAGACGCGCCTCTACTTTTGTAGGGCGCGTTTTTTGTTTGCCAATTGCGTTGTTTGATGCTATGATGCGCTCCGCGTTTTTGAGACGAAAGACGAAGGACGAACGAAAGGTTTGTCCTTCGTCGTTCGTCCTTCGTCAAATCGGAGGGAACAATGGCATACCGCGATTTGCGCGAATTTCTCGCGCGACTCGAAAAACATAATCAACTCAAACGCATCACTGCGCCAGTGAGCCAAGACCTTGAAATCACCGAGATTGCCAATCGGGTGATGAAGGGACCGCGCGAACAAAACGTCGCGTTGTTGTTCGAGAATGTGCGCGGGCAAACGATGCCCGTCGTCATCGGCTTGTTTGGTACCGAACAACGAATGGCGTGGGCACTCGGCGTCGAACGTTTGAGTGACCTGACGACCAAACTCGCCGAGTTTATTTCACTCGATATGCCGCGCGGTTTACTCGACAAAGCGCGACGCGGCTGGGAAGTCCTGAACGCGCTGCGCGCCACCGAACCGCGCTATGTGTCGCGCGGCGCGTGCCAAGAAGTGGTGATGGATCCGCCCAACCTGAACGCGCTACCGATTCTCAAATGCTGGCCCCTCGACGCGGGTCGTTACATCACGTTGCCGTCCGTGTTTAGTCGCGATCCAAAAACAGGCAAGCGCAACGTCGGAATGTATCGTCTGCAAGTATTCGATGACCAAACACTTGGAATGCACTGGCAACGTCACAAGGGCGGTGCGGAACATCAACGCGTCGCGCAAGACATTGGCGCGGAAAAAATTCCTGTCGCGGTCTCGCTGGGTGGCGATCCTGCAATCATCTGGGCGGGCTCTGCGCCGCTACCACCCGACATTGACGAGATGATGCTCGCGGGCTGGCTGCGCGGCAAATCGGTTGAGTTGGTCAAGTGTCTCACGCAACCAATCGAGGTGCCAGCCGATGCGGAAATCGTCATCGAAGGATACGTTGATCCGCGCGAGCAACGACTTGAAGGACCCTTTGGCGATCACACAGGTTACTACTCGAATGCCGATTACTATCCCGTGATGCACGTCACTGCCATCACACATCGTCGTGACGCGATCTATCCTGCGACGATTGTCGGCAAGCCACCGATGGAAGACGCGTGGATGGGCAAAGCGACCGAACGCTTGTTTTTGCCGCTAATCAAAATGTTCCAGAGCGAAGTCGTTGACATCAACCTGCCGATCGAAGGCGCGTTCCACAATCTTGCGATTGTCAGCATCAAGAAACGTTACCCTGGTCAACCGCGCAAAGTGATGTATGGCTTGTGGGGAATGGGCTTGATGATGTTGACGAAGACGATTATCGTCGTGGACGAAGATGTGAACGTGCACGACTTGTCGCAAGTCGCGTTCGAGGTGTTGGCAAATTACGATCCGTTACGCGACGTGCAAATCGTTTCAGGTCCCGCCGATGATTTGGATCACGCGTCGCTCGAAAAAAATTTTGGGGGCAAGATGGGGATTGATGCCACGCGCAAAACGGAGCGCGATCCGGGACCGCATCAAAAGTTGCCGGTTGAGATTGATATGTCTCCTGAGATCAAAACACTTGTTGAAACACGCTGGCGCGAGTATGGGTTGGTGTGAGAAGGTAGGAGAAGGCGGAGAGGGCGAAAGAAGGCGGAGAGGGCGAAAGAAGGCAGAGAGAAGGCGGAGAGGGCAGAAGAAGGTGAGAGAGGGCGAAGAAGGCAGCGGAAGGCGTAAGAAGGCGGAGAGGAGGCAGAGCGAAGGCAAGAG
>JAOACU010000377.1 GCA_026417715.1 Anaerolineae bacterium
TGCTCGAACAAGGGATTGTGTGTGCAGGTTCGGCGACGCGGAGTGGATGTGGGGCGGTGTGTCCCAAAGCGGCGATGCCGTGTGTGGGATGTTACGGCGCGGCGGACGCCACCTCCGATCACGGCGCGCGCTTGCTGAACGCCGTTGCATCGGTGATAGATTCGCGCGACCCGGCGGAGGTAGAGAAGATACTGGATGGGATTCCCGATGTAGCGGGGATGCTGTATCGCTTTGGCTTACCCAAGTCGCTGTTGCACGCGAGCAAGGAGGCGTGGGGCGCGTGAGCGAAAGAGCGAACGCGCGAAAGAGCGAGAGAGCGTACGCGCGCGAGAGTGAGAGAGTGTGGAGCGAAAGGGCGCCCTCTCGCACTCTCGCTCTCTCGCCCTCTCGCACCCTCGCCCTCTCGCCCACTCGCCCTCTCGCACCCTCGCTCTCTCGCACAAACGGAGGAACTATGCAACGAATCACGATAGACCCGATTACTCGACTCGAAGGACACGGTAAAATCGAAATCTTTTTGGACGAACAGGGGAACGTCGCCAACACGTATTTTCAAATTCCCGAACTGCGCGGGTTTGAGCGGTTTTGTGTGGGGCGACCTGTGGAAGAGATGCCGGTGATTACAGGACGCATCTGCGGCGTGTGCCCTGAGGCGCATCACATGGCGGCAGCCAAGGCGTGCGATGCGGTGTATCACGTCGAAATCCCGCGCACAGCAAAGATGCTGCGCGAACTGCTCTACAGTGCGTTCTACGTCACCGATCACGCGACACACTTTTACGCGCTCGGTGGTCCCGACTTTGTGATGGGACCCGATGCGCCAGTGGCGGAGCGCAACATCCTCGGCGTGATTCACAAAGTCGGCTTGGAGATTGCGGGCAAGGTGTTGCAGGCGCGCAAGGCAGGACACACCGTAATCGAAATGATCGGTGGGCGCAAGGTGCATCCGTGCACGTCCATCCCTGGTGGCTTGTCGAAAGGTATCACGGAAGAACAGAGATTAGAGATTGAGAGATTAGGACGCTGGGCGGTGGAGTTTGCGCAGTTCTCGCTCAAGTTGTTCAACGACATTGTGCTGGGCAACAAGGCGTATGTGGATTTGATTCTCGGCGACATTTACACGCATCGCACCTACAGCATCGGCTTGGTGGATGAGAACAACAAGGTGAATTTCTATGATGGCAAGGTGAGTGTCGTTGATCCTGAAGGCAAGCGCATCGGCAAGTATGCACCGCACGAATACACCGATTGGATTGCGGAACACGTGGAGCCGTGGACGTATTTGAAATTCCCGTATCTGAAGAAAATCGGTTGGAAGGGATTTGTGGACGGGAAAGATTCGGGGGTGTATTTTGCGACGCCGTTGTCGCGGTTGAATGCGGCGGATGGGATGGCGACGCCGCTGGCGCAAGCCGAGTATGAAAAGTTCTATGCGACGTTGGGTGGCAAACCTGTGCATCAACGTTTGGCGATTCACTGGGCGCGGCTGATCGAGTTGTTGTATGCGGCGGAGCGGTGGGTGGAGTTAGCCACCGATCCTGAGATTACGTCCGACAATTTTCGTGCGATCCCGACGGCGACGCCGACGGAGGGTGTGGGGATCGTGGAGGCGCCGCGTGGGACGTTGACGCATCACTATTGGACGGATGAGCGTGGGATAGTGACGAAGGCGAACTTGATTGTGGGGACGACGAACAACTATGCGCCGACCGCGATGAGCATCAAGATGGCGGCGCAGAGTTTCATCAAGCAAGGTGTGGTGGTGACAGAAGGGTTGTTGAATCGGGTCGAGATGGCGTTTCGGGCGTATGATCCGTGTTTTGGGTGTGCGACGCACTCGTTGCCGGGGCAGATGCCGTTGGAGGTGACGGTGCGAGATGCGCGCGGAAACATCGTGGAGGTGGTGAAGCAGTTTTGCGAGTAGTGGTTGCAGGTTGCAAGTTACAGGTTTGAGGTTGCAAGTTTCAGTTTGTTCGACCTGTAACCTGCAACTTGAAACCTGAAACCTGCAACCTTAAACCCAATGAGGTGCAAGATGATTTCCATCGAACTGTTGCGACGCTATCCGTTCTTTGGCGGCTTGAGCGAAGTGGAATTGAAAGAACTGGCGATGATCTCGGAGGAAATTCATGCCCCTGCGCGCACTGTTTTGTTCGAGGAGGGACAAAGCGCAGACGCGTTCTATTTGCTGTTGGAGGGTACGGTGGATTTGCTGTTCAACTCACCGCTCGGACCCGAAACGCAAATTCACATCAGCGAAGTAAATCCAGGCGAACCGTTTGCCATCTCCTCGCTCATTCCGCCCTATATTCTGAAACACACTGCGCGCGCGGCTACGTCCATTCATGCGATCAAGATTGCGGCGGCGCCATTGCGCGAACTTTGTCGCAAACACACGCACTTGTGTTGCGCGCTAATGACGCGCGTCGCCGAAGCCGCGATGGAACGCTTGGAGTTTACGCGCGTGCAATTGGCGGCGGCACAAGTCTAGCGACTCTTGGCAGACACAGAAAATCCGCGTCAACGAATCTACAACGAATAAACGAATGACGCCATTCATTCGTTTATTCGTTTATTCGTTACACATTCGTTGAGTTGTGCACACTCATCCATCCGTGTATAATCTCACGCGAGGATGAGTGTTTTTTCTATTCAACCCTTGGCGCGCTGCTTCGCGTCACTTGCCTACACATTTTTACTCTCCCTTGCTGTAGCGTGTGCTACGCCACTGAACGATTCACCCAACGTATGGGCGCCGTTCCATCGCGGCATTCCCACGCACGCGACGATTCTCACGCTGACGCACGC
>JAOACU010000378.1 GCA_026417715.1 Anaerolineae bacterium
AGATGAGGATCATCGAGTATGCCGCCGCGAGACTGATGCCGCCTTGTTCCACTTCGCTCAAAATCAGCGCGGGGAGGATGGGCCACTTGGGCGAAGAGAGGAAAATGATTGCCGAGAGCGAGGTCATATGCCGCGCAAAACTGAAAATCAACCCCGCGATGAACGCTGGCAAAATCAGCGGCAAGGTGATCTTGCGAAACGTCAACGACGCATCTGCACCGAGATTCGTGGACGCTTCTTCGATAGACGGGTCAATTTGTTGCAACGATGCGACGCCCGCGCGCACCGATGCTGGCAAACTGCGCACCGCGTACGCCGCGAGGATGATGTACGGTGTACCAACTAACGCGAGCGGCTGTCCCCAGAACGTCAGCGCGCAACTGACGACGAGCAACACGAGCGTCGGCACAAGGCGCGCGCGCGGTAGCCAACGACTCACGATAAAAGCACCCAGCGCGGTGTACGTGAATCCCAGAATCGCCATCGGTGGTTGGAAGAACAAGTTGATCCACGCGGCGACACTTGCCATCACGCGCGGCATCACATTGCCACCCAGCGAACGTCCCCACATCACGAGTGGTTGTGTGAGGTCAGCGATGAACACGCGCGAGAGAAGATACGCCGCCATCAGAATCAGCAAAATCACAACGGGCTGGCGCGACTCTTTTTTGACGAACACTGAACTCAACACCGCCAGCGCGAGTAGAATCGCGGCGAGCGCAGTGATCCACGTTTGCAGGTCTATGACCGGCAACGCGGTGAAAGGTTCGGTGAACGGATTGCCTGCCAAAATCTTGCGGTCGCGCGCGGCAGTACCCAACGCCGCTACTGCTACACCGAGCATTGTGCCCACCAGCAAAATCGCCGAACGCGGCACAAAACCGCGCACGCTTGGCGCAATCAAATAGTAAGCAAGTGCAACGTAAACGAGAATGACGACAATCACTGGCGCTTGAATGAATGCAATGATGTAACCGATACCCAGAATCGTACCGGGCACCGCGCCGCCCAAGTTCGATGAAAAGTCCACCGCCTCCTTGCCGCTAAATGCTTTGCGTACGACGAGGTACGCAATCACCATACCCGCGATGCCGGCAATCGGCGTGGCTAGCGCGGAAAGAAACGTCGTATCCAAGATTGCTTTCAAACCGCGATCCAGCGCGTTCTGATAGTGCGTCAAATCGAGTTCATAGTTGATGCCCCAGAGTTTGGTAATCGAACCCCAAAAGATCGTGGCGTAGAGCGCGACGATTAACGCTAGGACAAGGAACGTCAACACGATGAATGTCCAACGAATGATCGGCTCTTTGACGAATCCCACGCCGCCGCCCGTCGGCTTGCCCGTGACCGAGATGTACGATTTGCGCGAGACCCAGTAGCGTTGCAACAAGTACACCGTGAGCGTCGGCAAGAGTAAGACGAGTGAAAGCGCCGCGCCTTTTTGTTGGTCGTATTCGCCGTTGACCGCGATCCAAATTTGCGTCGAAAGGACGGTGACGTTCCCGCCAATGAAAATCGGATTGCCCAAATCCGCGAGCGATTCGACGAACATCAGCAAAAACGCGCCGGCGATGCCGGGCGTCAGCAAGGGCAACGTGACCGTACGGAAAATGTGCCACTTGCTGGCACCCAGCGCAAGCGCGGCTTCTTCCATCGAAGGATCAATCCGTTCGAGTAAGCCACGAATGATCAAATACGCAATCGGAAAGAATGTGATAATCTGAACAAAAACCAGCCCGTCCATTCCGTAGATGTCATTCACGCCGGGCTTGAAATCAATATTCAAAATTCCTTTGGTGATGAAACCTGAACGTCCAAAGAGGAGAATCGCCGCTAACGCGATGGCAAAGGGAGGTGAAATTGTGGGGACAAGCGTGATCGCGTGCACAACACGTCGAAAGGGAATGTTACACCGCACCATCGTGTACGCAAAGAGAAAACCGAGCAGGGTGCTCCCCGTCGCCGCAAGCACTCCCATCTCGATCGTCCAAAAGAAAATTTGCCAATACTGCAGCATATAACGGGGATTCACATAGCGTTCAAAATAGACGAGACTTGGTTCACCTTCCAGTGTAAAGAATCCTTGATAGATCACTCGCGCGAGCGGATAGATAATGAACGCAAGCATAAAGGCGCCGGTAATCAACAGACCAGCGAGCAGCACAGGGTCTTGGGCAATCAAACGAAATTCGTTATAGCGTCGGAGGAGCGACTGAAAGGGAGAGGAACGTGTGGCAGTCGTCATAGTCAATTCCGTGTAGGGACGGGGAAGTTATCCCCGTCCCTACGCTGTTGATCTACTTGGCGAGGGTGTCCGCCGCGATTTCGTTCGAGAACTTGTCCACGAACGCTTTCTTGTTGTTGCCGCAATAGTCAAAGTTATAGTTGATGAGTTTCACCTGCAACAATTCGGGTTTAGGTGGTTGAGCACCTTTGGCGGTCAAGCCCTGGTACGCTTTGTACTGTTTACCCAATTCTTGCGTCTGGGGTTCCAGTGCCCAGTCGTACCACGCTTTGGCGAGTTCCAGATTCTTGGCGCCCTTGACGATGCCCATACCACCAATCTCGTAACCCGTACCTTCGGCGGGGAAGGTGAGCGCGAGCGGCATCTTGTCATCGTCAATGCCCTTGACGATGTCGTGTGAGAAGACGATGCCAACTGCCGCTTCACCACGACCCACGTTTTGCACCGGTGCCGCACCACTCTTGGTCCACATCAACACGTTGGCGCCGAATTTCTTCAGATAATCCCAGCCGGCTTGTTCGCCCTTGATCTGAAGAATCGTGCACAAGAAGGT
>JAOACU010000379.1 GCA_026417715.1 Anaerolineae bacterium
CCACTGCCCCATTTGCAATAGCGCACGTTGTCGCGCAAAACGTTAGCCGACACCTCACTGTTCGATGTGTTGAGCAGATTGATGCCCCATGCCGAATTCTTGGCGGACTGATTATTGCGAATGACGATGCGATCACTGTTGCGTACATCAATCCCGATGGCTTGATTTTCCGTCGTATTGTTTTCGATCACGCCACCTTGCACATCGTCGAAGCGAATACCACCGCCTTCGGTCATTCCCAAGAAAATGCCAAAGCCATTGTGGTCAACGGTATTGAGGTTGTCCGAAAAGATGTTGTTGCGAACAGCGATGTTCCTGCCGCTCGATACATAGAGCGCGATCTTGAAATAGCGCGCGCGGCAATTTCTGATTTCGACATTCGTCGGCGATTCGAGCAAGGGAAAGTTGAATTGACGCACGTGAAACGCCGAGTAGGCGTACTGTTTGTCTTTGATGGTTTTGGTGTTCCCTTCGATCAGGTGATTGTCACAATCAAAGACGACGTTGTGGCTTTGGATGTAGAAACAATCGCGCGTGCCCGGCGCCACGATATCCCTTGCCAACTTGTAAATGCCCGGTTGCCAAATCTCCGCGCATTGGTTCAGGGTGAAGGTTTGCAACGGCGTCGGAGTCACTGTTGGCGTCGGTGTCCTTGTGCTGGTGGGTGTTATCGTCGGTGTCGCCGTGCGCGTGGCAGTTGGCTCGGGTGTGTTAGTGAGTACGCGCGTGGCTGTTGGCACATTGGTTGCTTGGGCAACATTCGCGCGGATGATCGTAGGAGTAATCGTAGGTGGCGGATTGGCATCTGCGCTCGTGCAGGCAGCGATGCCGAGTAAGGTAAGGAGCATAAGCCAGAGGACAAACAATCGTTGCATTTTTTGTCTCACGATGAAAGGGAATTGAGGTTCGCTCTTGGGGGAGAGTCTAGACTTCACAGGTCTCCGAGACCTGTGAGGTCTGAACAAACCAATGAGCGTTTGGGTTGAATAGTATAGCACAAGGTGACTGGGAAGCAAAATCGCGGGGTGTCTCAGGGCTGGTGCAAGGTCGGTGTTGGTGACTGCAAGTCGCCGCCACGACTACCCGAGCCGATCTCCATCGGCTTTGCCGTGAGCCACTTTGAGCGCCAAGAGTCGCCGCCGAACAGTTGGCTTTGGGTGCTTGTTAAGGTGAACGCTCTTGGAGGAAGAGGTTTCTATAACATGATGACAAATCGTTTCGCCCGTCGGTGGTGATCAAAAAGTAATGCTGAGCGTGTCATTCTGAGGCGCGCTTTGTGCGCCGAAGAATCTCTCAAAGGACTTTGCGAGACGCTTTGCGGAGTTCACCCTGACGTAAGGAAGGGCTCAGCGTGACAGATTGCCTTACCAGCATTACTTTTGTAGCACTACCCGCCCGTCAATCACTAGGCGGTTGTGTCCACTGCCCACTCACATCAATCCGCTTGCGCTGATCGTTCACGTTTTGCAACTGCTGGCACGCGAACGCGCCACTGTTTTCGCGCACGGTGACGGTGCATCCTCCGATTGCCCATCGAAAATCGTCTTGGTCAGGATCGCCGCCGGGAATCACTTGCACGTCAATCAAGTATGTTCCCGCTTTGGAGTTGTAATCTCCTACTCCTTTGAACGGCGCGATGAGCACATTGACGAAATACTCGCAGCGCGCGCACTGCGGACTCGGCACTGCTGTTCCAACCGACCATTCACTCCCCGGCGTCACATCGAGACGCGCTCGCAAAGGGAGAGCGAGTTCGATATTCGCTTCACCGCTCACTTTGAGGTGCAACACACCTACGCGCACCGCGCGCACGATGGTCGTATCGGTTCCTAACGTGAGATTGATTGCGAGCGCGTCTTGCCCACGCACACACAACACATCGTAGATGGCGCGCGGTGATTTTGTAACGACGAAAACCTGATACCCAGCCGCGCGCGCTTGTTCGACCAGAAAATCTTTGATGCTTTCGATGTTCGTCTCGCGCGTGCTCCACAGTGCGCGTCGCGCATCGCCTTGAAAATCGAACGAGGCGGGCAGTGCAAGGCGCGCGTCCCACCACGTCGGCGCGCCGGCGCGCGGGGTACGTGTGAGTGTAGCAGTCGGCGCGCGCGTGGGAGATGGTGTAGGTGCAATTGGAGTAGGTGACAAGGGGACGAGATTACAGGCAAGGAGGATAAGCGTCAAAAACGTAGTCGAAAAGAATAATGTACGTGTGGACACGGGATACAAAAATTCTAGGTTGGATTTGCCACGAGGACTTGCATCAATTGATCTTGGGGTGGCCAGGTGCCCAAGTGCGCCGCCAGTTCGTGTGATAACACACCTACTTGATGTTGCCATTCAACAATCGCTTGAAACACGTCGCCCAGTCCCTTTTGCTCCGCGATAGGAGTGGGAATGGGCTTGCCCTCTGCGACGCGGCGCGCAAACTGTTGATAACCGCGAATGAATGCGCCTACAACTTGTCCCGTTTGAAAATCGCGGCGAACATAAACACCCGCGTCCAAGGCAACTGCCTCTGCTTCACGGGGACTATCTGCATTGATGAGCAAATCGAGTTCATCAGACTCGGCATCATAGCCAAGTGAACGAATGTGGTACTTCATCTGGCATTCCATCTCTCCACTGCAATAATAACCGCTTTTGTGCGTCACGTCAACGTTGATTGTGTCATTCCCCAGGGTTGGTGCAAAGTCTATTGACAGGCGAATAAATTCACACCAACAACTACCCGAAGCCGACCTGCGTCGGCTAATTTAGCCCGCGAAGGCGGGCTTGGGGTCGTTGTCGCGGCGAC
>JAOACU010000380.1 GCA_026417715.1 Anaerolineae bacterium
GCTTTGGCATGTTCATTCGCCCCAACGATGAGCGCGCGCGTCACCCAGTAGCCGCGTCGGCGCGCAAGACGCACCACGCGTCGAAGCGCAAAACGTTCCGCACCGACGAATAGACTGGCGATGAACCAACACAGAATCAGCCAACTGCGCGAGACGCTCAGGTTCGGTTCAAAGAAACTGAGAACGACGAGCACAAGCACGCCGATCGCGCATGCCATCACGATTCTGCCGTACTCGTACAAACCGTTCAACGTGTAGCGCACATCGTACAAACGATTGAACGCAAAAACGATCAGCCACAACGGCACAGCGGCAGGAATCACGATTTGATAACGTTCCGTGATCGGCACGAGTTTTTCGATGAGCGGCAACCAATCGAAATTATAGCGCACATCGTACGCCACATTCAGCGCAGCGTAAATCGCGATGGCATCACCAATCAGCCAAAGCGCGATGAGGGTGAGAGTGTCTTTGCGGTGCATCGGAATAGTGCTTACTGCGTATTGCGTATTGCGTATTGCGTATTGCGTAGCACGTGTCACGCATCACGGAATACGTAATACGCAATACGTGATACGTGATGCGTGATTAGGAGAGACGCAAACCCGCGTTGACAAGCACGCGCGCGCCTTCACTTTCAAAACGAAAATCCATTCGACGCAGTCCTTTGCTTTCGAGCGTGCGTGTCACGGCGGCTTGGTGAGGTGGTTCGCAGTAAAGCATCAAAAAACCACCGCCACCTGCACCTGTCACCTTTCCACCGCGCGCACCGTGTTGCAAAGCAAGGTCGTAACATTCGTCAATCAACGCGTTGGACACACCGCGCGCGAATTTTTTCTTGTTCTGCCACGCGCGATCCAACATCGTGCCGAATTGCGCAAGGTCACCACGTTCCAAATATGTTTTCGCCTCGAATGCCATTTCCTTGACCGCGTGCAATGCCTCGATGACGCACGCATCGTTTTGCTCCGATGCTTGCTTCTGCGCGCGCAAAATGGATGATGCTTCGCGCGTCGCGCCAGTGAAAAAGAGCAAGATGTTGCGCTCCAGTTCGCGACGCGTTTCGGGCGCAATGCGAATCGGCTCGACAGTGACACCGTCGCGCGAAAATTGAATCAGATTCAAACCACCAAACGCGGCGGCATACTGATCTTGCTTGCCAATCGGCTCACCCAGTTTTTCGATTTCGATGTGGCACGCCAGTTCGGCGATTTGTTGCTTGGAGAGCATCAAACCGCGCGCGGTCGTCACGGCTTTGATGATTGCAACGGCGACAGTACTCGACGAACCAAGCCCTGTGCCCGGTGGAATTTCGGACGCGAGAAACATCGAAAGTCCACGCGTCAAACCAAAGTGATGAAAAATTGCGCGCGGCAAACTCAAATCACCATCGAAGAGCATCGGCGTATCTGCATCGTGACGATAGAACGTGCGATAATCGGACGAGGTGATTTGAATTGTCTCGTCAGCCGTGACGTTCAGAAAGACGTAAAAGTATTTGTCAATTGTCGTGCTGACGACGGCACCACCATAGCGCGTGTAATACGCAGGCAAATCGGTACCGCCACCAGCGAATGAAATGCGGACAGGAGCGCGAGCGATCAACATGATTTTAGATTTTCGATTTTAGATTGCAGATTGCTCATTCGTCCCTTCGTTTGGCTCAGGGCAAGCCTTCGTCTTTCGTCCTTTGGCTCATTGGCTCATTGGTGCATTGGCTCATTGACATTGCGGATGGTTCCGCGCGCCAGCATCTCACGCTCAGCATCGGCGTAGTAATCGCGCACGTCGGGTTGTGCGGATGCCCACGCAATATACTCGTCCACGATTTGCTCGAACGTGACGCGCGGCTCCCAGCCGAGTGCGCGCAGTTTGCTGATGTCGGAGACGATGTGACGCGTATCGCCAAAACGGAATTGCCCGGGAATTTGCGGCGCAATGTCCTTGCCCATTCGTCGCGCAATCAAGCGCGCGTACTCGATGACCGAAATCGCGCGTCCGCCACCGACGTTGAATGCTTGATAGTCCGCGCGCGAATCCTGAAGCACAAGGAGATTCGCGCGTGCGACATCGTGAACGGAAACGTAGTCGCGCAGTTGCTGACCGTCTTCGTAGCAAATCGGCGCGCGATTGTTCAGAAGGCGCGTGGTGAAAATGCGCAACACGCCCGAATATGCGTTGCGAAACGATTGGCGCGGACCTTGCACAATCGAATAGCGCATCGCGACGCTGGGGATGTTGTATCGCCGTCCCAAGTTCAGTGCGATCATCTCTTGAGTGTACTTGGACATTGCGTACTGGTTGTGTGGATTGACGCGCGACTCGTCGGTGATGAGCATTTTGAGTGCGCCACCACAGACTGGACAGCGCGGCTCCCACTCGCGACGCATCAATTGTTCGAGAGGACGCAACGATGGGTACTGCACACCATCGCGCGCACATTCGTACTTGCCTTCGCCGTACGTTGCTTGTGAACTTGCAACGACGATTTTTTGAATCGGCAATTTCTTCTCGACGATGATTTCGTACATCAACGCCGTGCCAACTGTGTTGACGTGAAAGAACTTGGAAAAGTCGGTGAGGTAATCTTGGTACGCGGCAAAGTGAAACACTGCGTCCACACCATCGAGCGCGCGCTCCCATGCGGCGCGGTCGCGCACATCGCCCAAAATAAATTCCGCTTCGCGCGGAACGTAATCGGGAATTTTGCCAGCGATGTGCACGGGCGGCGTTAGGTTATCGAGAATACGAACGCGATGCCCGTGTTGTAACAGTAAATCTACGGTGTGTGAGC
>JAOACU010000038.1 GCA_026417715.1 Anaerolineae bacterium
ACCGAATCACCCAATCACCGAATCACCGAATCACCCAATTGTGACTGGCGTGTGGTTTTTGGTGCTGAGCGCGTTGTTGCTGGTGTGTGGATTGTGTGCGGGTACGTTCTATTTGGTTGCGCCGTTTTTCGCGCCGACGCGCCAAGAAGCCGTGCAAACGAATGTAGTGGTGGGCGCAGTCGCTGCCATCGGTATCGTGTTTGGCGCGCTCTTTGCGTGGCAAGCCCTTGCCGCAATGCGCCATCACACACCCGCGATCACCACGCGTCTATTTCCTTCGCCGATTCTTTTGTTCCTCGCGTTTTTGCTTGCACTCGTGCTGGGCAGTAGCGTGCTCGCGCTCGAGCCGATTGCCGCGTTCGTGTTTCCGACGTTTCATTTTCTTGCCTCGGCGTTGTTGCCTTTCTCACTGCTCGCCTATGCGGCGCGTCAGTTGAACGTTACCTCAAGTCTGCGCGCGCTAGTCGCATCGTTGGGTTGGGGCGCGCTAGGTAGCACGTTCCTGGCTCTGTCACTCGAAGCGATTATCGGTGTTATAATCCTTGTAGGTATTAGCGTTGCGATTGTTCTAACGCCCGATGGCACGTTGCTGTTGGAACGTTTGAGCACCGAGTTGCGCACCCTGCGCGCTTTCGATGAACGCGCCGCGCTGCGATTTTTGCTCGCTAACCCCGGCATCATCGCGCTAGGATTGATCTATTTCGCTGGCATCGTTCCGCTGATCGAAGAAGCCGTCAAAACACTTGGGCTTGCGTTGATGAATCCAATGCACACACGCGCGCGCGATGCAGTGCTCTGGGGTGTGGCGGCAGGCGCAGGTTTTGCGTTCGTCGAAAATGCGTTGAATACAGGGATGATGTTGGAACTGTGGGCAGTGGCAATGCTCGCGCGCGTGGGCGCGACGATTATGCACACTGCCACTGGAATCACAATGGCGCGCGGTTGGTACGCCGCGCGCGTGGAAAGGAGGTGGGACAAACTTTTGATCGCTTATGCCGCCAGTGTGTTTGTGCATGCCATCTGGAACGTCTTTGCCGCTGGACAAGCGTTAGGCATCGTCGGGTTGATGAGCGAAGGGCGCGCGCTGCGCGTCGAATCGTTGTGGTTGTGGTTGAATGTCGCGATGCTCACCGGCTTGACGATCCTTACGTTCGGTGGCATTAGTTGGATCGTGTATGCGGTGCGCACCGCGCGCGAACCAACTGCATCTTAACATCTAGGAAGGAGGCACTCAGCGTGATTCAAATCGTGACCGATTCGTCAGCCCACTTGCCAATGGAAGAACGGCAAAAGCACAACATCGCGGTCATTCCGCTCAAAGCCATTTTTGGCACGACGGTCTATCGCGATGAAGTGGACTTGACGAATGAACAGTTCTACAAGATGCTCCCGCACGCCAAAGAGCATCCTACCACTTCGCAACCTTCGGCGGGTGAGTTTGAACAGGTGTACAAACCGTTTCTCGAAGCCGGCAAGGAAATCATCTCATTGCACTTGCCGAGCAAGTTGAGCGGGACGTACGCGTCGGCTTGCGCTGCCAAGCAAAGTCTGGAGCAACAGTTCAAACGCACCTTGCCGATTTCGATCGTTGACACACCTTGGCTTTCGATGGCGTTGGGACTCTTGGTGATTGCCGCTGCACAAGCGGCGCAAGCAGGCAAATCGCGCGAGGAAATTCTCGCGACGATCAACGCGCTTATTCCCCGACTGAACCTCATCTTTGTTCTCGATACGCTCGAATATCTGCGACGCGGGGGACGCATCGGTGGCGCCAAAGCATTGGTGGGCACCCTGTTGCAGGTAAAACCGATGCTGGAAATCCGCGACGGTCAAGTAGAGCCGTTGGAGCAACCGCGTTCGCGCGCGCGAGCGTTAGCGAGGTTACTTGAGGTTCTGGAAGAACGCTCTGGTCACCGCCCGTTGCACGTAGCCGTACTGCACGCCGACGCGCGCTCCGAAGCCGAAAAGATCGCTGAACAAGTGCGCGCCAAGTACGAGTGCAAAGAGTTTTACTTTACCGAAATCGGTCCAGTGATCGGTGTCCACACTGGTCCCGGCGCGGTGGGCTTGGCGTTCTACACGGATTAGCGCATCGCGTCTTGCCTATGGCGTATGGCAGAAGGACTGTTGCATCGGGCAAGCGGCGATACGCTATCCGTCCTATGCAACATCAATGCCATACGCCATAGTTTTTTGTACGTAACTCACGCCAAGGGCTAGAAAATTTGGCGTGAAATGTAGGACGAGTTTGCAAACGTGTCCTACGCGTGCGTAACATCAGTACGTAACTTTAAGTACCGCGCGGTGTTGTAACAAATGCAAGACCCGCGCGCAGAGGCAGGAATCGGTTTGACGGAAAACGAAGACCTTCTTGTCCGACGTGCCAAGCACGATGCCGATGCGTTCGGGGAATTGTACGAACGCTATGTAGATCGCATTTATAATTATATTTTTTATCGTGTCGGCGATGTGGCGGAAGCCGAAGACTTGACCGCGCGCGTGTTTTATCAGGCATTGGGGAACATCGGTTCATACAAGACGCGCGGCGTGCCCTTTGCCGCGTGGTTGTATCGCATCGCGCACAACTTGGTCGCCAACTGGTATCGTGACCGCAGTCGTCACAAAAACGTTCGTCTGGACGATATTGCCACGTTACCCGCGTCTGGCGATAGTCCACACCAACGCGCCGAGCAAAACGAAGAGGCGCAAATCTTGTTACGGGCGATTCGGAAATTACCGGCAAGACAACAAGAATTATTGATTCTGAAATTTAGCGAATGCTTGTCGAACGAAGAGATCGGACAGATTATGGGGTGCACCGAAGGTGCCGTCAAAGCACTCTACCATCGCACTTTGATCGCCTTGCGCAAGGAATTGCGCGACGCGTTGTGAGAGACCTGTGAGGTCTAAGTCCTCACAGGTCTGTGCGGTGACACTTGCCGATCAAACATCCAAAGAGAGGACAAAATGTCTAAAATCAAAATTATGACCGATTCCACCTGTGATTTGCCCGCCCACTATTTTCAGGAGTACGATTTGGGCGTGGTGCCAATCAACATTCAGTTTGGCAACGAAACGTTTCAAGAAGGCATTTCGATTGACCAAACGACGTTCTACAAAAAAGTGGATGAACTGGGTATCATCCCGCAAACCTCGCAACCATCGCCGGCACAGTTTATCGAGGCGTATCGCGCGGCGGCACAGCAAGGGTATGACACGATCATCTCATTGCACGTCACCGGTAAACTGAGCGGCACGTTCAACTCGGCACTTTTGGCGTCGCGCGAACTGGAAGGCGAAATCCGCGTGGTGCCGTACGACAGTTTGGCGGGTTCAGGCGCGTTGGGATTTATGTGCGTGGACGCGGCGCGGATGGCGCGCGCCGGCAAGAGCGTGGAAGAAATCGTTGCCACGCTGGATCGCAAGCGTTCTCAAGTGCGCTTGAGTTTGACGCTAGCAACCTTGCGTTACGCGCAGATGAGTGGACGCATCAGCCACTTGCAAGGATTCATCGCGTCGCTCCTCAACGTCAAGCCGATCATCGTGTTGCACGATGGCACATTGATTCCCGGCGCGCGCGTGCGCTCGCGCCAAGCCGCGCTCGATCAATTGGTCGAACTGTCCAAACAAGCCGCTGGCAATCGTCCGATTCGACTCGCGGTCATTCACGGCGAAGCGCGCGCCGAAGCCGGAGCATTGCTGGCGCGCTTGCAACGCGAATTGAACTGCGTCGAAGCGTTTGTGGACGACATTGCCATTTCGCTTGCTGTGCACTTTGGGCCTGGCGTTGTCGGCGCGGTGGTTTACCCGGCAGATTAGTGATGCAACCACGCGGGCTTACAGGGCACAGAGAAATTCCATTCTGAGCGAAGAATCTCTCTGTGTTCCCTATGTCCCCTGTGGCAAGCCCAAGCAGTCACAGGAAATATAAATCAGAATGCAAAATCATCCATTGAGTACAAGCCATCCTTTGCGTGAAATTGAAGATGTGCACGCGCTCGAGGCGCAACTCGAACGCGCGCTGGTGCCGGTGACACCCTCCACTGAATTTCGCGCGCGCTTGCGCGATAACTTGCGGATGGCGGCATATCATCGCGAGATGCACCAATTGCTCGTGCGTGAGCGCGCCGAAATGCCTTGGGGTTGGTTCGTCGGTGCTGCTGCACTTGGATCGGCGGCAGGACTGTTGACGATTTTCTTGCGGATGCGGCACACGCGTCTTGGCGCGCTCGGCATCGTTGCAGAAAACAAGTAGGGACGCTCATCGAGCGTCCCTATCCATTTCTCATTGATGTTATGCAGAGGTAGGACAGGTTTGAAACTTGTCCTACCCCTGCGCGAGTTCCTCACTGATTCGCCTGCGCCAGCCGATTGATTTGATCGTGCCCTCCCAAAACAGCAAGCGTATCGTTGACGCTAACGCGACGTTCACCGGCAGGATGAAAGTCGCGCCCTTGCGCGGTGTGCAGCAAGACGACACTCACATCGTACTGCTGTTCGATTTGACTCACCGAGAGACCGTGCAACTTGGAGTGAGGAGCGATACGCAAGCGTGCCAAAGAGAATGCCTCGCCCTCAATTTTGATCGGATAAGAAACGTCCATTTCCGCCGCCGTCGCCGCGAAGACTGGCGCTGCCATACCAGTAGCACTGAGCGCGGTAAAACCAAATTGTTGTTGCAGCGCGCGCGCAAACTCTTCATCGAAAATTCGGATGACCACGTGAATATCCTTGTTCAAATGTCGCGCTTTGACCGCGATTTGCATATTCAGGTTATCGTTTTGCGTGCACAGCACAATCGCACGCGCGCGTCGAATGTTGGCGGCTTCGAGTGTAGTCAGAGCATCGCCCTGAATGATGGGGATGTCGAGATCGCGCAAATTCGCGACGAGATCACTGCGCGGGGCTAACTCCAGCACGACGACATCGTGTCCCCACGCGTGCAGGTGTTGCACCACACGATACCCCAAATGTCCCAACCCCACCACAATCACGTGACGATCAAATGTGGATGCTACAGCCATTTCCCACTCCTTGCTACGTTGACGACGATTGAACAGCAGAATGCCAAAGTCAGCGAGTCCTTGCGCTAGAATACTCAAGCCAAGTAGCGGCATCACAAAATAGAACAATTGCAGATACCACGTTTGCGGAAAATCATCAGTGGCTTGGAAAAACACCATTGTCAACGCCAGATAGAATGCTTTGCCTAAAGTCGGCACCGACTCATTGGCAAGGTCAGCGAGATAGGCGTACAAGCCACCACCGCCAATAATCAACAACGTGAACCACAACAACGGCGCGCGAAAATCGCGCAGAAGCAACAAGGTGTCGCGCCACATTGCACGCCAGCGACGTTGGAGTGAAGAACGTCGTTTCATTGTCGTTATTTCTTCGCGCGCGCACGTTGCATTGCCAAAAGAGCGCCCAAAAGTGTGCTCAAGATACCAATCAGGGCGGCAATGATCGCGCCGGAATGTTCGATGATCGAATCGCCGATGCGATCGGTGATGGGACGCGGTGTGGGTAGCGGTGGCTCGGCAACTTGAATGCTCAGCGTCAGGTCTTGCAGAACGCGGGTGCTATACTCGGCAGCCACGCCATTGATAATGACAGGAATCGAAAGTTCGATCGTCAATTCGTGGCTACCCGCCATCAGGGGACGAATAACCCAAATCCATTCAACGGGTTTGTTCGCTTCGAGGATGCGCCGCACGGGTCCCTTTTGATCAACCTCAAACGCCAGCGCGCGTAGTTCAGCGAACATAATCGGGTACAATTGCACATTGCCACTGAAACGATAGACGAAACTGGGAACATCGGGCGTTTTGCCCGGCGCGGGGACTGGCGTCAACGATACAAGTTGTTGCGCGGGCGAAAGACGCAACCGAATCGTGCGCGTTTCGGTCAACGCCATTTTCTCCGGCGAAGCGACTTCGATTTGTCCCAGCCCCAAATTTTCTGGCGCGCTGACATTCGCGCTCATCAGCAGACTACCATCGGCTTGGCGATCTTTTTTGACGTTTTGGAGCGAGAGCGCTGGGGTCGCCACTTTGGGTGCAACCGGTGAACGACCGGGTGTCGCAGTTATTGCCGGCGGACGCGTGGTCGCGGGACTGGCGGGTGCGATTGTCGGTTTAGATGTTGGTGTAGCGGCGGGAGCACACGCGGACAAGAAAATCAATCCTACAAAGATTGCTATCAATTTTTGCATTTCGACCTCCGCACACGTGCATCGTGTCACACGCTCACTGCACGGTAATCAAATCCTTGATCTGATTGAACAGAGCATCACCAATGCCACGCACTTTTTTGATGTCTTCGATAGTTTTGAAATCCCCATTCTGCGTGCGATAGTCCACGATGCGTTGTGCCAAAGCGGGACCAATGCCGGGGAGTGTATCGAGTTCAGCCACTGTGGCAGTGTTGATGTTGATTTTGCTTGGCACGCGCGTCGCCGTAGGAACACCGCGCGCGGTTGATGCGGTAGGTATCGGTGTTGTTTCGCCTTGTCGGGGTACGTAAAGTTGCTCGCCATCGTTGAGGCGTCGCGCGAGATTGAGCGCGCGCGTGTCCGCATTGCTGGTCACATCGCCCGCGCGCGCGAGCGCGTCCTGCACGCGACTCCCGATGGGCAACGTGTAAACGCCGGGCTGGTTCACAGCACCACGCACGTCCACGATAATCGAAGCGGTAGTCGCGGTGGGACGCGGTGTGGCGGTAATCATTGTCACTGTGGGAGACGCGTCGGGACGACGCAACAAGAAAATAGTGCCTGCCAAGGTGCCGATGAAGAGAACCAACATCATCAGGTACGGACGATAGCGCGCCAGAAGATCGTCCATACGTCACCTCCGATTTTACTTTTCTATGAAACGATTGGCTTGAAACAACAACACAGTCGCCGCCATTGCGGCGTTCAACGACTCGGCACCGCCGCGCAGGGGAATTCGCACGCGCGCGGTGGCTAACTGCTGCGCGACATCACTCGCGCCACTCGCTTCACCGCCGATGATGAGTGCGATCGGCGGCGACCAGTCCGCGCGCGTGTAGAGCACTTCGCCGCGCGCATCGGCAAGGTACACGCGCGAAATGTGTGCGAGCGCGTCGGCAATGTGCTGCCAAGCGGCAACGCGCCAAGGAATTGCAAAATGCGCGCCCATCGCTGCGCGGACAACTTTGGGGTTGTATGGGTCGGCGGTGCCGGGTGCAAGGAAGAGCGCGTCCACGCCTGCCGCGCGCGCCGAGCGCAAAATCGTACCGACGTTACCGGGATCGCGTATCGCATCGAGAATCAAAACGAATCGAGGTTGCGGAGGCAAGGGCAATTCGACAAACGGCACCACCGCTAGAATGCCCTGAGGAGTTTCGGTAGTGGCAAGGTCTTGCAAGATCGCCTCGCTGACGACGAACACTTCGGAGGTGACCGCGCGAAGACGATCGAGCAAGGTGTGTGCACGTAGGTCGTCTTCGACTTGAGGTGTGTGCAGGACAAGAGAGGGAATCACGCGCGCATCGAGCGCATCTTCAATCAACCGTACGCCTTCGATCACAAACGCGCGCGCGGCATAGCGTTCTTTTTTGCGCGTCAAGGCGCGAACTTGTTTGACCTTGCGATTAGCAGGACTCGTGATCACCATCTTGCCGCAAGTATAGCATAACACGTGAAAAAGAAAAAGGGTAGGTAATAAAACCAAAGTCACATCGGCTTGACAAGAAAGTGATTTCGTTTAATATATAAGCAAGTATTTATATATTTTCGCGCGGGTCGGTGGGATGGTATGGATATTCGAGTGCTAAAAGAGTTGCGCGGTTATTATCGCACCCTGAGCGATGTGACGCGCTTGCGCATCTTGGAGCAGTTGGCGCGCCGCGAACTCACGGTGACGGAAATCGCACGCGGCTTGCGAATGAGCCAGCCACTCGTTTCGTGGCACCTACATCGTTTGAAGCAGGCGGGTTTGATTCGGATGCATCGTAACGGGCGCGAAGTGCGTTGTTCGCTCGACTGGACGCGCATTCAGAATTACGAACGCCAGTTCCAAACCCTCTTGGCAACTTCAACGTGAGGCAACTCACGCAAGGGGCTAGAAAATATAGGAAAGTTTGCAAACTTGTCTTACGTGTGTGGAACATCAGTGAGGTAAAGAAAGACGTGATCGTCTTGTATTGGCTTTGGCGGTTGGGAGTATTTTGTGTCAGTCATCTACCGCGCGAGTGGAGTTTTCGGGCGGCGGGATGGTTGGGAAATACGTTCTACTACCTGATGCCTTTGCGTCGTCGCGTGGCGCGCGAAAATTTTGCGCACGTTCTCAGCAAAACTCCTAACGATCCCGAAGTGGGACGCGTGACGCGACACGCCTTTCAAAACTTTGCGCGCCTCTTGTGCGATGTGATGATCTATCCCTCGCTATCCATTCAAGAAATCGAACGACGTATCACCATCCGTCACAACGAGTACATCGAACAAGCCTTGTCCTATGGCAAGGGAGTGATTTTTGTGAGCGCGCATTTTGGCAATATGGATTTGCCCAGCGCGTTTCTGGCGCATCGTTACGCGCCCTTCACACTTGTTGCCGAAACATTGCGCCCCAAAGAATTGATGGACTGGCTCACGCGGATTCGACACGCGCGCGGGGTTTATCTCTATCCCTACGATAGCGCGCCGCGTAAAATCATCGAGGCGCTCAAACGCAACGAAATGACGGCGTTCCTGCTCGATTTTGGTGTCACCCATCACTTTGACATTACGACCGTACCCGTTCGCTTTTTCAACACCGAGACCGATTTTCCGGCGGGACCCGCACAACTCGCCCTACTCACCGGCGCGCCGATTATCGTGGGCTATGCGCGAATGCTTCCGAATGGATGCATCGAAGCCGAAGTGACCCCGCCGATTCTTGTCTCGCGCGCGAACAATCGGCACGAGGTGATTCAGAGCACAATGCAAGAAATCGCACGACGAATGGAGCAATTCATTCGCGCGTATCCTGAACAGTGGTACATCTTCCGTCCGATGTGGAAGAGTAACCGCAGTGCACGCCGCAAAATCCCCAGTTTGAGTCAACACCCTCACTCCACCCTTGAGGCATAGTCACAATGAAGTACTATCTCTTTCGACTCGCCGGCTGGATTTGTCCACGCTTGCCCACGCGTTTTGGGTACTGGCTGTTTGCGCGTCTAGGCGATGTGCTCTTTTTTCTCACTGCCCGACAACAAAAAGCGTACTGGGCTAATCTTCGCCGTGTACTTGGCGATGCGGTGACGCCGCAAGAACGTAACGCGATTGCGCGTCGCGCCTTTCAAAATCTCCTGAAAAATTATTTCGATTTGTTGCGCGGTCATCGGTTGACGCCCGAAGAGATTCGCGCGCAACTTGCCGATGTGCATGGCATCGAACATTTGGAAAATGTGATGAAGCAAGGCAAGGGGATGATTGGCGGTTCTGCCCACTTTGGCGCATGGGACTTGTTTATTCACCTTGCCGCTGTGCACCTGAACACGCGCGTCGTGGTGCCGAACGAACGTCTTCAACCCGAAAAACTGTTTCGCTACATTCAAAGTTTGCGCGCGAGTCAAGGCATCGAAATCGTGCCGCTCGATGTGGCGCCGCGCGCGCTCATCAAAGCCCTGCGCGCCGGGCAAATGGTCGGCTTGGCATACGACCGTGATCTCACCCAGACCGGTCCCTTGGTCAACTTTTTCGGCGAGCCGACGCGCATTCCCGATGGCGCGGTGCAACTCGCGCTCAAATACAATGTGCCTGTGATCGTTGCGTTTGCGGTACGCTGTCCTGATGATCGTAGCGAGGTGTTCATCGAACCACCGCTGGAATTCGAGCGCACCGGCGATTTGCAACGCGACATTCAAAACGGTGTTCAAAAACTAGCCAACGTGATGGAAAAATACATTCGTCAGTATCCCGATCAGTGGTTGATGTTTCAACCGATTTGGGATCATCATCAAGGAACAAATGGGTAAAGCCGATATTCACATTCACACCGTCCACAGTGACGGTTTGGCAACGATCGAGCAAGTCTTTGATTTCGTCGAAAACGAAACCGACCTCGACGTGATTGCGATTACCGATCACGATATGTTCGATGGCGCGGACGAAGCGCGCAACCTTGCCGCGCGGCGCAACTATCGTTTTCAGGTTTTGACCGGGATGGAAGTTACCACTATCGAAGGACATTTGCTTGTGCTTGGCATTGACAAGCCCGTGCGTTCATTGCAAGGACTCGACAAGACGATTGCGCAGGTGCACGAGCAAGGTGGTATCGTCATCGCACCACATCCGATGAGTTGGCTGATTCGTTCGATTGGGCGCAACGGCTTGCTCCGCATTCATCGCAACCCGCACGATGAAGTGTACTTTGATGGGTTCGAGGCGTTGAATCCATCGTTGGCGGGACGCGTGGTAGCACAGCAGGCGCGCGCGCTCAATCAGCGCGTTTTGCAACTTCCCGAAACAGCGGGGAGTGATTCGCACGTCTTGCCAACGATTGGCAGTGCGGTCACGGTATTTCCCGGTAAAACCGCCGAAGATTTTTTGCGCGCGCTCAAAGCCAAACAAACTACCATCGAAGGTCACTATTGGACGCTCGCTGAAATGAACTATCTGGCGCGCATCGGTCCTGCGCAATTGTGGCAGAGTTTGGTCAAACTGCCCGCCAAGCATATTCGCCGAAAATTTTGGCGCGGACACAAAGTCTAAAAAGATTTGAACACCGAAAGGCAAATGCGATGAAACCCAACTTTGAGTGGGACGAAGAAAAAGCCAAAGCCAATTATCGGCGGCATTATGATTTTAAGGGCGGCGTACGTGGCAAACACTATCGCGCGATGCAAGGCGGATACACCATCACGATCCACAAAGCCGATGGCACCACGCTTGTCCAAGAGGTCAAGCACACTAAAGGTGTAATCGTCCTTGAGCCAGACGTTCAAAAGTATTTCCCCGACTCGGAGACGGTCAACACGGTACTACGTTCTCTCATTCAACTCATTCCGTCACGTCGAAGAAGCAAGGCGTAATCAGCACGCACTCCAGCGCGCTTACAAACCCGGTCGTGATCGAAAAGTAATGCTGAGGATGTCATTCTGAGGCGCGCCTTGCGCGGTGCTGAGCGAAGCCGAAGCAAGAATCTCTCAAAGGACTTGGCGATACGCTTCGCTGCGCTCAGCGTGACAGACTGTCTTACCAGCATTACGTTTTTAGCACTACCACAAACCCAAATGAAAATTGCCCTTGTCTCTCCTTACGATTATCCCTACCCTGGTGGTGTCACCGAACACATCACCGCGCTCGATGAGCATTTTCGCGCGCTCGGACACGACACGCGCATCATTGCCGCGTCCAGTTCCGACGAAGACTCGCTGGACGAACACATCATCAAAGTCAGTGGCGCGGTGGCAAGTGTCCCGTTCAGTGGCTCGAACGCGCGCATCACCATCGCACCCGCTGTGTATCGGCGTGTCAAACAAATTCTGCGCCAAGAAAAATTCGATGTGGTGCACGTGCACGAACCGGCGGTGCCGATGTTGTCGCTCGTCGTCTTGCGTCACTCCCACGCGCTCAACGTGGGGACGTTCCATGCGTATCGCGAGAAAAATATGCTGTTCGATGTTGCCAAGCAACTGCTCAAGCGCACGTTCAATCGTCTCGACGGACGCATTTTCGTTTCTGATGCGGTACGTGATTATGTGACGCGCTATTTTCCCGGTCCCTACAAAATCATTCCCAACGGCATTGATTGCGCGCGCTTTGCCGCGCCGAACATCGCGCCGATTCAACGCTTTGCCGATGGACGCCCCAACATTTTGTACGTTGGACGAATGGACAAGCGCAAGGGCTTTCGCTATTTGATGCGCGCGTTTCCATACATCAAGCAAGCCGTTCCCGATGCGCGGTTGATTGTGGTCGGCGCGTTTACCGACAAGGACAAGGCGCCGTTCGTACGTTACGCGCGCGCGTTGCATCTGCGCAGTGTGCATTTCATCGGACCTGTGTCGCGCGAAGATTTGCCGCGTTACTATCGCACGGCAACGATTTTTTGCGCGCCGTCTATCGGTTTTGAAAGTTTTGGCATCATCCTGCTCGAAGCGATGGCGGCGGGCGTGCCGGTGATTGCCAGCGATATTGCGGGCTATCGCTGTGTGCTCACGCATCAGCAAGAAGGATTGCTCGTGCCGCCGCAAGACGAACAAGCGATTGCGCGCGCGGCAATCGAATTGCTCCGTGCGCCCGAACGGCGCGCGCAGATGAGTGCTGCTGGGCGTCGCAAAGCGGCACAGTACGATTGGGACATTATCGCGCGCCAAGTGTTGGCGTACTATGATGAACTGTTCGCTGCGTCCGATGCAGCGCGACGTTGCGCGCCGACGACCGATCAACAACGAATGGCGCGCGTGCGGCACTTGTTCGCGCGCTTGGCACGCGCCTACGAGGTCAACCAATGAGTCGTCTCATCGCCGATGTGGTGATCGTGGGCGCGGGCATCGTCGGTTGTAGTGTGGCGTATCATCTCGCACAACAACGCAAAGCGCGCGTGCTCATCGTCGAAAAGAGCGCCATTGCTGGTGGGATGACCAAACGCAGCGGCGCGCTGATTCGCACACAACTCGCGCATCCTGTCGAAGCGCGCTTGGCAATCGCAAGTGTAAAATTCTTTCGGCAATGGAAAGAGCACACGGGCGCGAACTGCGGTTACACACCAACAGGACTCGCTATCGTTGCTGGCGAAGAGCACGCGGCGCGCTTGCGCGAACAAACCGCGCGCGTGCAAGCGTTGGGCGCGAATGTGCAAACCCTTGCGCCCGATGAGTTGCGCTCGCTCCAACCCACCGCGCGCGTGAACGATGTTGCGCTTGCCTCATACGAACCCGATGCCGCTTTTGTGGATCCTCTTCTCGCGACGCAAACGCTTGCCGCGCGCGTCAAAGAACTCGGTGGCGTGTTCAAGACCGGCACATTCGTCAAACGGATTCGTGTCGAGTATGGACGCGTGACCGGTATCGAAACAAGTGTCGGCGTGATCGAAACGCTCAACGTCGTTCTGTGTGCGGGTGTGTGGACCGAGCGTTTGTTGCAACCGCTCAAAATCGAATTGGGGTTGCAGACGCGGCGCGCGCAACTTGCCTTCTTTGAACGTTCCGCCGATTTAAAAGTCGGTCATCTCGCGTTCGAGGATTGGATCACGGGCGCGCATTTTCGTCCGCACTCGTTTGGTTTGACGATGGGCGCGCTGAACGCGACGGACGAAGACGCCAATCCCGATTCCTTCGACGAGTCGGTCTCTTCCGCGTTCATCAACGATGTGCAACAACGTGTTGCCACGCGTTTGCCCGCAATGGCACACGCGCGCTTTGTGCGCGGGCATAGCGGCGTGTACGACATCAGCCCAACAGGACACGCAATCGTAGGACGCGTGCCGAGCATTGGTGGATTGTTCGTTGCCACTGGGTTACACAACATCGGCTTGACGATTGCACCCGCGCTCGGCGCGTGCCTTGCCGAGTTGGTGTTGGACGGCGAAGCGCGCACGGTGGATGTGAGTGCGTTGGGAGTGGCGTAGCGCGTGGAGCGAGAGGGCGTGGAGCGAGAGAGCGTGGAGCGAGAGAGCGTGAAGCGAGAGAGCGAAAGAGCGAGAGGGCGTGAGACGTGAGGCGTGAGGCGTGAGATGTGAGATTTGAGATGCTTGCAAGCCCCATCGCGAGAAGCAGGTAAAACGCCGGCGATGCAATCATCAGATAGCGCGGGTTGAATTTGGGATTACGCGAGAAGAGGACGAGCAAGAGCGTCAACGGGATGATAAGGTAGAGCGCGCAGAACACGACCGCCGACCCTTCGCTCACGCTCAGGGCAAGCCGCCGACCGCCGACCGCTGACGGCTGACCGCTGATCGCTGATTGCTGAAACTGTGCGAGACCGTACACAAACAACACCGCCACCGCCGCAATGGCTGGGAAAATCAATCGCCCTTGCGATGCCATCGTGAGCCAGGTCCAACGCACCAGCAAAACGAGAATGAGCGCGAGCCACAGCGCGGATAACCAGAGCAGTCGTGGTAAAGTGCGGCGCACCAGCCCGATGAGCAAGCCGATGAGCGCGAGCAACGTAAATGCATCGAGCGCGAGGTACACCCATTCGGGCGCGATGATATTGACACCGCCGAAGTTGCCCCAGAACGAAATGCGAAAGCCCTGGAACTCGTTGAGCAAACTCGCAAGTGTGACTGGTGTTCGTCGCCCACCTGCAATCTCTAGCCACACGTTGAACGCCAAAAAATCCCCGTACAAAATCCAATTGCGCGCGTACCACCAAAACGCGATGACGATGACGAGCGCGGCGGAGACGATACTGCCGAGAACGACGGAGGACGGAGGACGGAAGACGAAGGACGAAGGACGGAGGACGGAGGACGAAGGACGGAGGACGAACGTCTGTTGGTTGCGTAGCATCAGAAACGCAAACACTACCGCCGCGACGATGCATAGCCCCAACAAACTCACTTTGGTCAGCGCGCCCAGTCCCAGCACGATACCCAGCGCGACAAAGCGTCGCATCGTTGCACCGCGCGTGACGAGTTGCGCGAGGAGCACCAGCGCGAGTGTCGCAAGCATTGCCGCGAGATTATCGTTATTGACCGATGCGCTGATAAAGAGAAACATCGGATTGAAAGCGACGATGGCGGCGGCATACGCGGCAAGAGTTTTAGCATACGTGTCATTGCAAGGACGATTTTCGTCCGAAGCAATGACAAGCGCAAACCAGTACGTCAGTACGACAGTGATCGTCGAGAGAAGAATCGAGAGAAAACGGATGATGTGAACGGCAAGCGTAGTGCCTTGCCAAGGAAAATTTTCCGCGCTCGTGTGGACGATCATATTCTTGTTGCCGA
>JAOACU010000381.1 GCA_026417715.1 Anaerolineae bacterium
CTGCTCCTGATTCAACTGAGTGGAACAACGTTGTAGCATCATTGCCAAGTACATTGAGACATTGGAAAGCACTCACAAGCCCGCGTGACTTTCCAAGTTGGATATACATCGCACTCTGGAAAGGATGATTTCTTGGGAGATACCTTGGGTGGTGCTACAAGAGTAATACTGGTAAGGCAATGTGTCACGCTGAGCCCTTCCTTCGCTTCGCTCAGGACAAGTTCCTTACGTCAGGGTAAACTCCGAAGCGTCTCGCAAAGTCCTTTGAGAGATTCTTCGCATAAAGCGCGCCTCAGAATGACACCATCAGCATTACTTTTTGATCACTACCATACCTTGCATTTCGATTTTAAGGAGGACATGTGACTCGCTATTTGCATTTGCTTGTGGGCTTAAGCATACTGGGTTGGATGCTCGTTGCGTGCGGCGCGCCAACGTCCGCACCACCTGCGCCCCCCAACCCTGTCGCGCCGACGGCAGTGCAAGCCACTGCGCCGGTCGTGCCAACCGCACCACCTACTCCACCCGCCATCGCCACAGGACAAATCTTTCCTACGCCGACCAAAGCCGCGCCGGTGTCCAGCGCGCTCACGTGTCCTCCAGCGACCCCTGTACCCGCGAACGTGCAACTTGCCGCGCGTGTGAATGGGCAAGGCATTCCCCTCGAGTTGTTCAATCGTCTTGCCGCGCAAGCCCAAGCCGCGATGATTCAAAGCGGACTCGATCCAAAATCGGCCGTCGGACAAGAATCGCTGAAGAATCTCAAACTCCAAGTGCTCGAACAGTTGATTAACGATGTGGTCATTGCGCAACAAGCCGAATACCAAGCCGTGCGCGTGACCGATGACGATGTGAACAAGCGGCTGGCGGAGATGCTTCAAGACGCGGGCGGCGTGGAAAAATTGAACGAGTATTTGACCAAGAACCAGATGACGCTCAGCGACTTTTGTGCGCAGTTGCGTTCGAACTTGGTCAGCGAAATAATGTTCAATCGCATCACCTCTGCCTTTCCGACGGTCGCGGAACAAGTGCACGTGCGCCAGATTCTAGTGTCCACGCCGGCAACTGCACAAACGTTACGCGATCGCGCGCGGCGTGGCGAAGATTTTGCCGCGCTTGCCAAACAATATTCACTCGACGAAACGAGCAAAACCAACGGCGGCGATTTGGGCTGGGTGCCGCGCGGTGTCCTCGATCCACGCCTCGATGCGGTGATTTTCGATTTGCCGGTCGGACAAGTGAGTGATGTGATCACCACCAACTTTGGGTATCACATCGTTCAGGTGATCGCCAAAGACAAAGCGCGTCCACTACCGCCCGAACTGTTGCAAGATCAGCGTCAGCGCGCCTTCCTCGAATGGCTCAAAGTGGTGCGCGACTCGGTCAAGATCGAACGCTTTGTGCAACCGTGAAACGTCTTGCCGCGCTGATTCTCATCGTCTTGGGATGTTTGCTCATCGCGCTGGGGAGCGCGCTCATCGGTGGCGTGTTCTTGTTCCGTGAGGGCGATTTGCCCGATGCGTATGCGTGGCGTCCGCCACACGAATTCGTGGACGCGCGCGCGCTCGCACCCGAAACGGTGTTGTTGCCGCTGACCAGCGCGAGTGCCGACGAAGCGTTGGATGCCGCGCTCGACCGCGCGCATTTGGATAACGCTTTTGCGCTCGTTGCCTACGAGCCGTTTCTCGACGATGCCAAACGACTCGGCGCATTGTTGCAGTTAGGCACGCGCTATGCCTCGGCGAAAAATACACGTCAAGCCGCGCGCGCGTTTCAGATTGCCGCGCAATTTGCCACGCTCAGTCCGATGTTTTCGGATGCGACGCGTTTGGATGCGTACTTGCAAGCGAGCGCGGGCTTGCGCTCACTGAACGCGCAAACGGCGGCGCGCTGGGTCACCGACCAAGCGTATCGTCTTGCCGAGTACGCACCCACGTTGCAGCGCGAACAGCGCGCGCGGCGACTGGAACAAATCGCCAACGCGTATGCCGCGCTGAACGCGCCAACATTGAGTACGCCAGCGCGCGCTCAAGCCGCCGAAGCCGCACTCTCGACGACGATTCCCATCACGCGCACGCGCGCACCGTTTGCGCCGACCATCGGCAAATTGCCGCGCGCGCCAGAAGTCGAAGCGGCACGCGCGCGACGCATAGCAGTCGCACAACGTTTGCACGATGACGTACTCGACCGCGCGCCCAAACGCGCGCAAGATTGGGACGCGGATTTGATCGGCGAATTGCGCGAGGCACTGTTCGATGAGGATCGCGCGCGGCAGGCGTACTATGATTCAAGTGTACAACTGCCAGACGAAGCACTCGTCGCTTTGCGGCGCGAGCAGATCGCGTGGCTTGCGCTCAAGTATCGAATTGCGCGCGGTGGATTCATCGTGTCACTGGTTCCTGAATGGGAGAAAGATCGCGCAGCAATCATCGAGGCATTGAGCGCGGCGTGGAATGAATACTTTCGCTTGGTGTACGCACAGGCGACGCGCTTGCCAAGTTTGGAACGCGCGCCTGCACAACTCGATGTGTTGTTACACGAATTGTTCGTTGTGCGTTGGGGTCTGTATGTCAACCAATCGGAGCAAGTGGTCATCGAAAAAATCGGTGCGGTTACCCAAGATTTGATTGATGCGGCATATCCCGCCTTGCGTTTCGACTCGATCACTCGCAACAATCAGCGTCTCTTCATTTGGCTACCCGATGAGTTGTATGGGCGTGGTGAGCGGAGTTTGCCCAAATAGTGTGTATTGCGTATTGCGTATTACGTGATACGCAATACGC
>JAOACU010000382.1 GCA_026417715.1 Anaerolineae bacterium
ACGAGTGGACATTTGTTTCCCGCCTTTCACTATTACTATCGCGGCAACGCACCCACGATTCGTCTGCCCGACGAACCGACGTTGAACACCGAACGCGTGTTGGGATACGACACTGCGCGTGTGTTGAACGAGACACTCGCAGGCAAGCGCGGCGTGTGGCTTGTGCTTTGGCAAGACGAAGTGGTGGACCCCAACGGCTTTGTACCGATGCTTCTCTCCGCGCGCGGCACCGAACAAAAAGTGGAGGCAAGTTTTTGGCATATCAAGTTGCGCCGTTGGACACTTGATCCCAACGCGCGCTGGTCGAGTGAACCTGAACCGCGCGTGCGACGTGAAGTGAATTTCCAAAACCGCATTCAACTCATCGGCTACGACGTGCCCACGCCAACGCCCGCCGATGTGGGTGCATCGTTCAATTTGTATTGGCGCGTGCTCGAGACACTCGACGACGATTATCGCATCGCGCTGCGCGTGGTGGACGCGGCAGGCAACGTGTGGGGCAAGCAAGATCGTCGTCCCGCTGGTTACAACTACCCGACGATGCGTTGGAAGCGCGGCGAATATCTTTTTGGCTCGTACACAGTGCCGTTGCTCGCAGGTACTCCCGCTGGCAATTACTTGGTGCAAGTGACGTTCTACACCCAAGCGAGTCCGAGCGGACTCGATGTGCTCGCGCCCAACGGCGCGCCACTCGGCAAATCCGTCACGCTGGGTCCAATTCGCGTGTTGCCACCCACGCGACCCGCGCCGATTACCACGCTCGACATTCCACACACCATCAGTCAACCGATACCGCCGTTCACGCTACTCGGTTATCACTTGCCGCGCGACAAGGCAAGCGCGGGTGAAACGATTCCGCTCACGCTCTTTTGGCGTGCCGATTCGATACCGACACGCGATTACACCTTGCGCATACGATTCGGTGACACGCTCACCGACGCGTTCCCAATCTCCAATCTCCAATCTCCCACCTCCACCTGGCGCGCTGGTGAAATCGTACGTGGTCAGTACGCCGTAACAATTCCTACCGATACGCCTGCTGGCGCGACGCGCATCGGCATCGTGTTGAGTGATGGACAACACGCAGACCTCGCGCCATTCACTATCGAGAAAACCGATCGTGTGTTTGTTGCGCCGCGCGTGCAATTTGTTCAGCGCGCGAATTTTGGCAATCTTGTCGAACTCGTCGGCTATGATCTTTCAACCTCGACTCTCAAACCCGGCGAAACGTTGAACCTCACCTTGCATTGGCGCGCGCGCGCGCGAATGGACAAACCCTACACGGTCTTTGTGCACGTGCTCGATGCGAATCATCAAATCGTGGCACAAAAAGACGCGCAACCGTTGAACGGTGCGCGTCCCACGACCACTTGGATCGCGAACGAATATCTTGCCGATGCGTACGCACTCACACTCAAAGCCGATGCGCCGCATGGCACGTATCGCATCGAAATCGGCTGGTACGATGCCAAAGACCCATCGTTCGCGCGCTTGCACGTCCTTGACGACAATGGTGTGCCGATAGACGATCACGTCATCTTGCAGACAACGATTACCGTGCGCGAGTAAAGTTTGTTCCTTGCGTTGCGCGTCTCTACCAAGCATTCCTCTATCGTTCTCTCTCCATTCTTCTCCCCGCTCTAACTAATCGCCTGCGTTTCATCTTTTGGCGCGTTTGCATACACTTGTGGTAAAATGTTTGCTATGAAACGCTTGCTCTGGTTCATTCCATTCCTAGTGCTCGTGCTTGCACTCGGCGCGTTCCTCACGCGCGATTCGATTCGTCAAACCCTTGCCGATTGGACTGGCGAAGAAGAGTTGGAATGGCAACTCAAAGGGCTGTACTATCTGGGCGTATCGTTGCTCCAACCACCGTACGACACTGCCGATTTTGCGCCGATGAAGTACGTGGATGTGAATCCATTCGGCATCAATGTTTTTCTGGAACAAGAAGTGGAAGAGTGGAAGATTCACAAGTCGCTCCAGTTGATTCGCGACGCGGGGTTTCATTGGATTCGCCAACAATTTCCTTGGGAAGACATCGAAAAGCCAAGCAAAGGGCAATACTGGGACACCAAGTACAACAAGAGCACCTGGGACAAGTACGATCGCATTGTCGAACTGGCGCGCACGTACGGTTTGGAAATCGTCGCGCGTCTCGATGCGCCGCCGCCTTGGTCGCGCCACGATGGTCGCGCGCGCGGCGACTTTGCGCCACCGGACAATTTCGATGATTACGGCGATTTCGTTGCCACCGTCGTCTCGCGCTATCGCGGCAAGATTCGCTTTTATCAAATTTGGAACGAGCCGAACATTTACCCCGAATGGGGCGAACAAGATGTGAATCCCGAAGAGTACGTGCGCTTGCTCAAGGTTGGCTACACGCGCGCCAAGCAAGTTGATCCCGATTGTGTGATCATCAGCGCGGGACTCGCGCAAACCGTCGAAGAGGGTGGACGCGGATTGAACGATCGCATTTTCTTGCAACGAATGTACGATGCCGGCGCGCGGGGCTATTTCGACATTCTCGCGGTGATGAATTACGGCTTGTTCAGCGGACCAGGCGATCGGCGCTTGGACGAAAACGATCGCATCAACTTTTCGCGCCCGATTCAACTGCGCGAGATTATGGTGAAGAACGGCGATGCGCACACGCCGATTTGGGCGATGGAGATGGGCTGGAACGCGCAACCCGCGCATTTCAAAGACGCGCCATACGGACGCGTGAGCGAAGCGCGCCAAGCGCGTTACACCGTGCAAGGA
>JAOACU010000383.1 GCA_026417715.1 Anaerolineae bacterium
GATGCGGATAAGCGGTGATGTTCGGATGGCAGGTCGTACAACGCTGTCCCACTTTGCCATGCACCGAAGCATTGTATTGTGCTTCGTCAATGTACATACTCAGTATCTCACCGTTCGGCAGTTTCAGCGTGAGATTGCGATTGGTGTGGCACGCCAAGCAAACCTGATTTTCCACTTGGGTTGCGACAGGTCCTTGCGCGTGCGTTAGTGATGCACTGGCAAGTATAAAAAGTGTGGTTATGCCCAGCGCGAGCACAAGACGAAAGCGATGTGGATGCATAGACCTCCCCAAATAAAAAATGCCTCTCCCACGAACCGGAAGAGGCGGAACGTCACCTCGATGTAAAAGCCAAGTGTGCGATTCACCGTCGTCAGCGAATCGTCGAAACATTCATACATTTGAATTCTAAATTTGTCAAGTCTAAAGCACGTACCTAGCAGGTCAAAATTTTGTCACTCCATCAATCCCAACTGACGCAAACTACTTTCTCGTTCGCGCCATTTCTCCCACACCTTGACCCACAGTTCGAGATAAACTTGGTGTCCTACCCACGCTTCGATTTCCGCGCGCGCCTTTTGTCCGATCTTTTTGAGCATTGCACCACCTGCGCCAATCACGATGCCCTTTTGCGAATCGCGTTCCACGTAGATCGTTGCGCCGATGTGTGTCAAATCCGCGCGACGGTCTTCCCATTCGTCAATCGCAACCGCAACCGAATGGGGAATCTCTTGACGTGTGTGCAACAACACTTGTTCGCGAATCAGTTCGGCGGCAATCGCTTGCATCGTTTGATCGGTGACTTGATCGGCGGGATACAATTCGGGACCGGCGGGCAGGCGCGCGAGAATTTGATCGAGGAGTTTATCAAGGTGGGTGCCGCGCGTCGCCGAGACGCGCATCCAATCGTCGTATTTGACGAGTGCCCAGTGCGCTTCGGTGACGGCTTGCACATCGGCGGGCTTGAGTAAATCCATTTTGTTCATCACCAAGAGGATCGGCGCGCGACATTTTTCGTTCAACAGTTTGCCGATCCGTCGGTCATCGTCGTCGGGCATTCGCGAGCCATCGGTAAGAAATACGACAATGTCCACATCTGCCAGCGCGCTGTGCGCGGCAGTGACCATCGCCGCGCCGAGTTTGTGTTTGGGTTGGTGAATGCCCGGCGTATCCACGAAGATAATTTGCGCGTCTTCGCGCGTCAAGATGCCACGAATGACGCGGCGCGTGGTTTGCGGTTTGGGTGAAACAATCGCCACTTTGGCGCCCACGAACGCGTTGACCAAGGTGGACTTGCCCACGTTCGGCTTGCCAATCACCGCCACAAAACCGGCTTTATGTTCTGGCGCGACTCGATTCGGATCAACGTGATGCATAATTCAGACCATTGAGGTAACAATCATACAAAGGATTTCTGTCCACTAAGGTCACGAAAAATCGTAGAAAGGTGGTGCTACAAAAGTAATGCTGGTAAGGCAACTTGTCACGCTGAGCGTAGCGAAGCGTCTCGCAAAGTCATTTGAGAGATTCTTCGGCGCGAAAAACGCGCCTCAGAATGACACTCTCAGCATTACTTTTTCATCACTACCCGTAGAAACTTGTTGTTTCGTGCTCTGCGTGGAGAAAAAAACTATTATGCAAATCAAGATGGCTAGTCGCGCAAATGCTGAATCAACCCTTCCAAGCCCAGCAGATAACTGCGCCAACCAAACCCAACAATATGTCCAACGCAAACTGCGGTGATGACCGAACGATGCCGAAACTCTTCGCGTTTGAAAATGTTCGAGAGATGTACTTCGACCACCGGCTTTTCGATAGCGGCAATCGCATCGCGCAAGGAATAACTGTAATGCGTCAACGCGCCGGGATTCAGCAACACCCCGTCAAAGCCATCAGCGCGCGCGCGATGCAATTCATCCACCATCACGCCTTCGTGATTCGTTTGTACGATGCGCAGTTCGATGTTATCGCGCGCGGCACGTTCACGCAAACGCGCGTTAATGTCATCGAGCGTGTCTGTGCCGTAAATGTGTGGCTCGCGCGTGCCCAGCAAATTCAAGTTTGGTCCGTGTAGCACTAGGATTTTCATAGGTAATTTTTACGCAATACGCAATAAGTAATACGTATTGCGTATTACGTATTGCGTATTGCGTAGTGCGTAGTGCGTCAGCGGGTTTCATCAATGATCGCGCTAACTTGTTCTCGCGCTACATCATCAACAATTATAACATCACCTAGCGCGCGGGGCAAAACGAAACGCATACGCGCGCCCACGCGCTTTTTGTCCGATTGCATCGCGTCAAGTAGAGCGTCACTCGATAATGAGCGTGGTATGCGCGTGGGTAGTCCGATGCGTTGTAACAACGCGGTGATGCGTTCGACCAAATGCGCATCGCACATTTGCAAACGCTGCGCGAGACGCGCGGCACACACCAGTCCAATCGCCACCGCGTCACCATGCCGAATGTGATAATGCGAGACGAGTTCGAGGGCGTGTCCAAACGTGTGACCCAGATTGAGTTTGGTGCGTTCGCCTTGCTCGAAGGGATCACGCGAAACAATTTCGGCTTTGACGCGAATCGCGCGCTCGATCCAATCGCCACTCGCCACTCGCCACTCGGTCTCCAATCGCTCAAACAATTCCGCATCACCGATGATGCCGTGCTTGACGACCTCAGCCATCCCCGCGCGCCATTCTTCCATCGGCAAACTTTTCAACGTCGTCACATCGGCAATCACG
>JAOACU010000384.1 GCA_026417715.1 Anaerolineae bacterium
CTCACTTCGATCATTGCCGATTCGGCACACTTGTCTGCGGGTCTGAGTCTGCAAATCGGTGGACGCGCGGTGACGGGACCTGGCAAACCCGTCACGCGCGGCGAAGTTGCCATCGGCGACGACAATGACTATCGCGGCGATGATCAACACGATCAACGCAACGACACGCAAGGCGTGTGGCTACACAACTTTGTGTGGGCACAAATCAATCCTGGGGGTTTGTACGAGTTGTACTGGGATCAAACCAACATCATCCGCTACAACTTGTATTTTCACTTCAAAGCGTTTCGCGATTTTATGGAGGGCATTCCGCTCAACAATGGACGTTACGCCGATGCGCGCGCGAGTGGCTCGCACCCCGATTTGATCATACTCGGTCAAGCGGATCGCGTGAGTGGACGCGGGCACTTGTGGATTCGGCATCGTCAGTACACGTGGCGCAACGTTGTGGATGGCGTGACGATTACGCCGATCAGTGGTCAAATCACGATTCCTGATGTCACTGCGGGTAGTTATCGCGTGACGTGGTGGAATGCGTGGAACGGCACGCCAACCAGTAGCCACATCGTGTCCACGCCCACAGGGGCGTTGGTCGTATCTCTCCCCACGCCGTTGGCATCCGATATTGCAATGAAATTCGAGCGCGTGAATGATCACAGGTTGTACTTGCCGCTCGTGATCAAGTAATCGTCTCTGAATATTTACTCACTGATGTTACGCAGATGTAGGACAAGTTTGCAAACTTGTCCTACATCTGCGTCAGGTGAGTTACCGAAAAGATTGGTATGCAACTCGACCAAGTCACCATCATCGTCCCGACCAAAAACGAAGCGCGTAACATCGCCACTTTTCTGCAATCCATTCCGCCAACAGTGGAATTGATCGTTGTGGATGCTAGCGCTGACGAGACACCCCAGTTGATCGAGTCGTTGCGTCCTACGCATACGACCGTGTTGCGCGTCCGCTCGAACATTGCCCAAGCGCGGCAAATCGGCGGTGAACGCGCGAACACTGCTTGGCTCTTGTTCACCGATGCCGATGTTTTCTTCGCGTCGGATTACTTTGACAGACTTGCCGCGTATGACAACTATGATGTGTTGTACGGACCCAAACTCTCGCTTGACGAACACCAACGGTATTATCGCTCGGTGGCGCGCGCACAGCATTTTTCCGATCGGTTGGGAATTCCTGCGGCGAGTGGATCGAATCTCCTCATCAGTCGTGCCGCCTTTCAACGCAGCGGCGGATTCGATGTGCGGCTATCGGTCAATGAAGATTCGGAAATCGCGTGGCGCATCAAACGGTTGGGGTTTCGTGTTGCTTTTGCGCCTGATCTCATCGTCTATGCGCGCGACCATCGCCGCTTGCAGCGCGGCACTCTTCGCAAAACGTTTCATTCGCTTGTGCGCTGTGGCTTGTTGTACTTGAACCTGATGCCCGAACGCTGGCGTAGTCACGATTGGGGGTATTGGGCGGACGCGCGCAAAGGCGACGGATGACGGAGGACGAAGGACGAAAGACGAAGGACGAAGGCAATCTTTCACTTTTGTCATTCGTCATTCGTCCTTCGTCTAGTCAACGGGGCGTGATGATTGCAGTGGAATCACCACCAAAGCACTGAGGAAGAATAACATCGCCGCCAGCGTGTAAACCGTGAGATAGCCCAGTGACTGCGAGCCGTTGATCGCATTCACGATATCAATCAGCGCGCCGCCAAACAAACGCGCGGTAGCACTGCCCAACGCCGTCGCCATATTCGCAATCCCCAGATAACGCGCGGCATCCGCGCGCGGCACGATTGCGGTGACCAACGCCCAACTGGAGACGATATAAATCCCCACGCCGCTAACGATCAACGCTCCCCCCAACATCAATACGATGTACTCGCGCGTGCTCAGAACGACGAGCGTCCCTACACCAGCCATCACGCCAGCAACAAACACCATCGTCTTGCGTGGCAGTCGTTCGATGAATCGCCGCGCGGGAACAGCGCACAACAGCAATACCCCACCTAGCACGGCGGTTGCTTGTCCAATGAACCGTTGCGCTTCAGCGCTGGTCGCACCGACCACGTCCATAACGTAGAACAGCAGAAAGACACCCACCGCGATCATCGCACTCCAGAAGAACAGGCGATTGAGAAACCACCAGCCGAACGCGGGGTAGGTTCGCAAATCAACCGAGAAACTGAGTGAGAGTGCAACGCGCATTGATCGTTGTGCGATTGGATGATGGAAAGGCGCGGTGCGAATGCCATAGGCAGTGATCGCCAGCCCCAGAATCAAACACGATGCCGGCACAACAACGGCAGTGACGACCGCCGCGTGTCCCCAAACGGGCACCTGCCCAATCAAATACCCGGCGACCACACGCCCCGCAACCGCCGCCAATCCTTCACACGCGAATTTCAATCCCGAAGCCAAGCCAAGTTGCGGCGTGGGTACGTAATCGGGGAGGAGGGCTTGCCAGGGACCTTGTACGGTATTCGACGCAAATTGCAAAACCACGACCCCCAGCAAAAAGAGCAAGAACGTTGGCGCAATCGCGATCCAGACGAGACCGACAATCAAAAAGATAACGCCACTCGTCAGATAGGGCAGGCGTCTGCCCCAACGCGATTGCGTACAATCGGAGAGAGTACCGATGAGGGGTTGCGTCACGCTGGCGACGATCAAGCCAACGAAGGTGGTAAACCCAAGAATGGTGGTGCGATTCTCAGGTGTCAACTCTAAA
>JAOACU010000385.1 GCA_026417715.1 Anaerolineae bacterium
GGACAACGCTGCAACAATCCAGTCACCCGCCGCTCTGCTTGGATGATCTGAATTGATTTTTCGTAAACATGCACAGGCAAACGCACAAGCAAACTTTGATCTGCGATAGCACGGCTAATGGCTTGGCGAATCCACCATGTGGCATAGGTACCAAACTTGAATCCACGCTTAGGGTCAAATCGCTCAACTGCAGTCATTAAACCTTGATTGCCTTCTTGAATCAGATCAAGCAAATCGAGTCCCAAATGTTGATACTTTTTTGCAATGTGCACAACCAAGCGCAAGTTTGCTCGAATGAACTTGTCTCTTGCCTCTGGATCACCCCGACGAACTTGACACGCTAAGGCGTATTCTTCTTCCTCTGTGAGCAATGGCTCTCGATAGATTTGGGATAGATAGGTTTCCAATATCCAAGATGCTTCTGTACGAAATTGGCGGCGTCGTGCCATTCGTCTTTTATGTGCCTGATCAAACGCGCGCCGATGTTGCTCGGCAATTCGATTTGTGTCCCAAGCAGATGAACGTTTCAGTTGGCAGAGCAGCCATTCATCCAAATACCGCAAACGTTGTGGATCAATCCGCCAAAAGCGATACCGAAATGAAATACCACGTCTATCCAAATCGCGGCGAGGATTCACAAAAAGCCAGCGGGAGTAATCACTGTACGAAAAGATAAACAGGTATTCGCCTTGTGGATAACGTCGCAAAAAGGCATCGAGGATTGCGGTAACATCCAGACGCGAAAACCGTTGTCTTGAGTTGAGCGATCGCAACTCCACAAGATAAACTTGAAATGGCGCCACTGTCCCTTTGTGATGTGAGACAAGATGCATTTGGGCAATGCGCTCTTGTGCTGATTCGGGCAGGTCAGAAAAATCCCAAGGTATATACTCGGTATTGTATCCTGACGTGCGCAAAAACTCTAAAATCGCCGTGGGGTTATTCAATTGACGGTTGGTTACACAAAAGTCATTACCCATACGTAACCAGGTAGTGATCAAAAAAGTAATGCCGAGAGTGTCATTCTGAGGCGTGTTTTACGCGCCGAAGAATCTCGCAAACAACGTAATTTTATTGCAAATTAACAAAATAATCCAATAGTGGCATAATTGCCGTACGTGCGCTAGCGGAGGACTTATGCCGAAAACACACTTGGTGCTTGAAGAGTATCAACGCCTCACTCTCGAAGAGATGCGCGACCATCATCCCAAGCCGTACATGCGCGAGCGCGCCGCCGCGCTCCTCAAGCTGGCCGACGGCGCCAGTATTGCCGCCATCGCCCGTGCAGGATTGCTACGCCGCCGCCAATGGGACACCGTCTATACCTGGCTCGTGCGCTACCAACTCTGGGGAATCGCAGGCCTCACCATCCAACCTGGACGCGGCCGCAAGCCAATGTTTTATCCCCTCGACCTCGAAAGCGCACGGACACAAATCGCCTGGGTGCTGCGGCAGTCGCCACGTGCCTATGGCCTCCCGCAGACGCGCTGGCGTCTGCAGGATGTCAAACGTGTCCTCGCTTGGCTCGACAATCGCAGTGAGCCTGCCATTTACAAGTTGCTCAAGCGGTTGGGGTTCAGCCGCAAACAAGCACTCAACTTCATTCACAGCCCCGACCCGCACTTTCACGCCAAGTGGAAAGCCATCCTGCAGGCATTTCAGGACGCGGTGGAGCACCCCGACGAGGCGGTGCTCTTGTTCCAAGACGAGTTGACGTATTATCGTCAACCGAGTAAAGCGCCCGCCTATGTGCCAAGTGGGACGGGGAGTCAACCGCGTGCACGGCAACGTCCTGGGGCGAACACGCAAACCCGTGTGGCGGCGGTAGTGAATGGCGTGACGGGATGCGTAACTTACGTGCAGCGGAGCCGTGTGGGCAAAGAGGCGCTGGCAGCGTTCTACGCCCAGATTCGTGCCGCGTATCCTGAGGCTAAGCGGATTTATCTGGTGCAAGATTGTTGGCCGACGCACCAATCGCCGTTGGTATTGGCGGCGGCCAACACGCATCGGCTTACACCGCTCTTTTTGCCGACCTATGCGTCGTGGTTGAATCCGATTGAGAAACTATGGCGGTGGCTCAAACAAGAAGTATTGCACCTGCATAACTTGGCGGACGATCTCGAGCGCTTACGCCAACTGGTTTGCGACTTTTTGGATCGTTTCGCCCAAGGGTCAGAGGCACTGTTGCGCTACATCGGACTATTGGATTAATTTGTTAATCTGCAAAATTCGCCGCAACAAAAACCCGAAACCCGCCTACGCGGGCTGGTTTAGCCGACGGCGGTCGGCTTCGGGTAGTCGTCGCGGCGACTAGGAGTCGCCAACAACCAACTTTGCACCAGCCGTGATCCATTCATCGGAGGGGCTTGACAAACCGACCTTGATATGGTAAAATATTTATGAAATATTATTTCACTCTATGAAATAACATCAGACTTGGCGTCGAGGCAAAGATGGCTCGTCGAAGTCGAAGTAAAAAGCCGCGCATTTATCACATCCAATCGTTGGAACGCGCACTCCAAATCCTCGCATGCTTTTCGTTGCGCAAACCTGAATTGTCGCTGGGTGAAATTGCCACTCTGACACAGATACCCCGCCCGACCGTCTTTCGCCTGCTCACGGTATTGGAACAAAATCGTCTCCTTGCGCGCACTGAAGATGGGGTGCGTTATCGCATTGGTATTCGTGCGTTTGAATTGGGCAGTCTGTTCCTTGCTCATCTTTCTATCGA